>NZ_JBMQQG010000041.1:0-23970 GCF_057362405.1 Ginsengibacter sp. | reverse complement strand
TGCTTTCACAATGGGTGCCATCTTCACTATTTCCTTAACACAGGTGAACCGCACCTGGCGTGCCGACTGCACGTTCTCGGTTTGTTGAATTAGAATACTTTCAGGATCACTTAATAAAGCACCTTTAAAAAACAGAACTGCACAATATTCTTTAAATCCATGCATCAATATTATGTTTTTTCCCTGGAAGGTGTAACAAGGTTGCCCCCACTTCAATTCTTCAGCTAGCCCGCAGTCAAGTATGATCATTCTTAATTGTTTAAATTCTTCCTTCCACTGACTGACTTTATTGAAAAAGAAATCAACCTTAGAGTTCATTCTATTCATTTATTGGCATTTTAAAATAAAGTTATAAATGGTTATTGATTGGCAAAAATGATTTTCTATCTGCAGGCGTCAAATACCACGATATAACCGTTAGTACAAACAGCAATAACGACGGAACGATAGCGCTGATGGAATCACCCACTGCCAAATGTGAAAATACCGCTCCCACCATTAGGAAAGAAAATCCGGCATAAGCCCATTCCTTAAGTCGCGGAAATTTGGGAATTAGAACTGCTATCACTCCCAAAATTTTCCAGCAGCCCAACAATGTCAACAAATAACGAGGATAGCCTAAATGGGTAATCATATCTGCCCCACCTTGCCCGTCCTTCGCTTTGAGCAACTGTACCGTTCCTGTGGATGCCATACCTAAGGCGAGCCAGATGGTGGCAACCCAATAGATGATATTTTTTCTTTTCGTCATGGTTTATTTTTTCAATTGGTTCATTATTTCCTGCATCCTGTTATGCGCCATATTTATTCCTTTGGCAAATGGCAATTTCAGCACCTGGTCTCTTTGCGCAACTGTCTCGTATATCACGTGCATATTGAGTTTACTGGTTTCGCCGGTAAGTTCTTCAAACTCATACACCTCGAGCTGGACACCAAAAGGCATATTTTCCATTTCAAATGTTCGGGTGATCTTCCGGTTCGAAATAAATTCATGGATTACTCCGTTGGCACGGAACGCGAGGTTTCCCCTGGGATCGTAAGTTTCAATTTGGTAATTGCCTTGCTTTTTACTTTCCAGCTTCAGCACTTTTGTTCCCATCCATTGTTCAAGCAATTCAGCTTCTGCATGTGCCTTAAATAACAACTCCAATGGCAAGTCAAATTCTCTTGTGATAAAAAGATCATGTTTGCCATCTTCGGCGTGTACTTTTGTTTTTTGTTCCATATTCTATTGACTTTTATTAACCCTGGATGAGCCCAATAATATTATTGTCCGCATCTTTCACGCTTGCCACTAATCTTCCTCCTCCAACATTTTTTATTTCCTGGATAACGGTAACGCCACCATCAACAAGAATTTGCAGGCTCGTTTTAATGTCGTCAACATCAAAAAATGCTGCAACTCCTCCTTCGGGATTATTGGGAACAAGCCCGATATCCTGGCCATCAACTTTGAAACCCACATAATAAGGTTGTTCAGCGTACGGCTCAACACCTAAGAATTTGCGAAATAATGCCGTTGCTCCGGCTATGTCCTTTACCGGGTAAAGAACGGTTTTGATACCTTTGTTCATAACGTTTTATTTTTTTGTTTTATATTTCTTCATTACAGATTCCAGTTTACTAAACCGGTCATCCCACATTTTGCGGAATGGCTCAATAAAGTCGGCTATTTCTTTCATCTTTTGTGGATTGAGGTGATAATACATTTCCCGGCCGGTTTGCTCCTGCTTCAATAATTCGCATTCTGTAAGTATTTGCAGGTGTTTTGAAACGGTCGGTCTAGCCGTGTCAAAGTTTGCAGCTATGGCACCTGCTGTTAAAGATTGCGATGCAACCAAAAGAAGTATTGCCCTCCTTGTCGGGTCTGCTATTGCTTGAAATACGTCTCGTCTTAAATTCATTATGTAGCTATTTGACTACAAATATATATGTAGTTATTTAACTACACAAATTTTTTTACAATTTTTTTATTAGGTTCACATATTCAAGTCATGGCTTGGTAAAAGAGATTACAATAACAAAGTCCGTCAAATTAAAATTCAAATAAAAATGATTCTTGCATACATTCGCAGGCTAAAATTCATATCATCTTAAAAAATAAACAAAATGGCAAAAGTTCGGGATTACGTTGTGATTACAAGTTCCAAAGGAGTTGAAAACCTCGAATCTCTTATAAAGGAAAATATAAGTTTAGGCTGGCAGCCGCTTGGCGGCGTTGGGACTACTACAGTTACAAAAGATACATCAGACGGCTCTGCGGCTACTCCGGTTGTTATCTTCGCCCAGGCAATGGTTTTATACGAATAAAGTTTGCAAAATTTCATGGCTGAACATTATCCTTATGTTTAGTAGCTCTCAACGAATTCGTTAATACTTGCTTCGAACTTATGATCCTGGCCGAACAGAAATTTGTGACGGATGGGTAAAACAAAAACCGGGAGATCTTTTAATTCACTTTCGTATTTAGCAAGCCTTACACCGTCCTTTTCGGTGGTAAGAATTATTTTGTTTGGGGATTCAATTTTCGAGAATTGCTTTTTTATTTCCTGCAGGTCATCAATACTGAATATATGATGATCGCGGAATAAAATCATTTCGTAGGTGTCTGTATAATTGGTTAGCGTTTCCTTTAAAGGTTTAGGATTGGCAATTCCGCACACCAATAATACATTACAATCGTGTTGTATAGTTCTTTCTTTCTTTGTAAAAAGATGATACGGACTTCCATATTCAATCGTGGTAAAAAAAATCTGCTGGCTATCTAAGGGATTCAGTTCCGCAATAATAACCTGCCGTTCTTCTTCATCTAAATTCGATTTGCATTTGGTAACAATAATAATATGCGCTCTTTTGCTGCTGCTTCTAACGTCTCTTAAATTGCCGGCCGGTAAAATAAAATCTCTTGTATAAAGATCGTCGTACGCGGTAAGTAAAATATTAAGGCCTGCCCTAACTTCCCTGTGTTGAAAGGCATCATCGAGAATTATAACATCTGTCGCCGGCTTAGAATGAAGCAGCTGTGGAATGCCAACTATTCTTTCTTCGGCTACGGCTACCGTTATCTCCGGAAATTTTTTATGCAGTTGCATTGGTTCATCTCCAATTTCAATTGCTGTTGTATTTTCATCGGCAATAGCAAAGCCTTTCGTTTTGCGTTTATAGCCGCGGCTTAAGGTAGCCACGTTGTATTTATTTCTTAGTAACCGCACCAGGTATTCTGCCATTGGAGTTTTGCCGGTGCCGCCTACGGCCAGGTTTCCGACGCATATTAAAGGGAAATTAAAAGCTGCAGAACGTAAAATATTTTTATCGAAAAATTTGTTGCGAAGCCAGATAATGCAACCATAAATAATTGACAAAGGAAATAATATATACCGGAAACTTTTAAGCATTACTGTCTTTAAAATTCATAAACCTGTTGCGGCGTTACACAATAATTTAAAGATATATCAAATTGATTGATGTCATCAATCTTATCAACCGGTTCAAAAAAGCTTAAGCCAATTTTAATAACATTTTCCCTGCACTCAGCCAGAAATTTATCGTAATAACCTTTGCCATAGCCAACCCTGTAGCCATGTTGATCGAATGCAAGCAAAGGAACCAACACCAAATCAATTTCGCCCGGTTCAATGATTTCTCCGTTAGCAGGTTCTGAAATGCCAAATGCATTATCTATCAATTCAACTTCATCGTCAAAAAGCAAGTGTTGCATGGATCCCGAGGTGATGTCAATTTTTGGGATCAATATTTTCAGTCCCGGATTTTTGAATTGGAGAAATCTAATCACAGCCGACGTGTCTGCTTCGCGCAATTTTTCAGAAGCGATGTAACTATGAATGCATGAAAGAAACGGAAGTTGCAATTGTTGAAAATTAATAAGCAGCAGATCGGTAAACTTCCCAATTTGCTGGTGTGATAATCGCGATCTTTTTTCTTTATAAAGTTTTCTGAGTTCAGCTTTCGTCATAAAAATATTTGCAGGCGTTTCTTTATTTTTTCGCCCTCAGCTTTAATCGTTTCCCGGCTAATTTCATTTAAATGCTTTATCGATGCTATTGCGGGATAACCGCTCCATTGCTCAATTTCATTTTCATAATGCAAATATTCTTCATTAAAAATCCATCCTGCAACATCAACCTTTTCTTTTTTTAAAACCGCTGCCGTTAGTAAAGAATGATTAATGCTTCCCAGTTCATTTTTACTCACGATAATGACTTTGGCTTTTAGTTTTTTTATAAGATGAAGAACAAATTTATTTTTATTCAATGGCACCATTAGCCCTCCTGCTCCTTCAATAATTAATTTATTTTTTGTGCCGGGTAAATGACTGACAATATCGCTTATGTGAATTTGGATATTCTCCGCGGCGGCAGCCAGATGTGGGGATGCGGCCATTTTAAGTTTATAAAGTTCGGGGTGGATTTTTGTTCTGTTATTCGTAATCAATTGTTCAATCCGTAAAGAATCTGTTCCGTCTGAAAAGCCTGCCTGCACTGGTTTCCAGTAGTCTGCTTGTAAAGCCTCAGTAACAATCGCTGCAACCAGGGTTTTGCCAACATCTGTTCCGGTTCCGGTTATAAATATGGGTTTCATTATGAATTAATAAATATGGAAAATATGGTGGTACCATAATTTCTTGATGATTTAAACAATGGGAATTTTTCATAATTATTGGCCGGCGTATGTTCGAGAATAAACCATCCGTTTTGCCTGAGCATTTTTTTTTCTCTTATAATTACGGGAAGGTCGTCAATATTTTTTAAGGCATAAGGAGGCCCGGCAAAAATAAGATCATAAGCGTCTACGTTAGTTTCTAAAAATCTGAATACATCCATTTTAATAACGCGGCAATTTTCTATTTTTAAATCACCAATTGATTTTTGGATGAAAGCGTGCATCTTAACATCTTTCTCTATAATCGTTAGATCAGCCGCTCCTCTTGAAGCCAATTCATAGCTGATACTACCTGTTCCTCCAAAAATATCGAGTGTCTTTATTCCTTCTATGGAAATATTATTTTCAATGATGTTGAACAATCCTTCTTTTGCCACATCTGTTGTGGGCCTCGTATAAGGCATTTTAGAAGGTGGATTAATTTTGCGGCCTCCATATTTTCCTGTAATTATTCGCATGAATCAATTGCAAAAATATGGCTAAAATAATGAGCAGGCTGTTGAGTAATACGTTCTGCATAATTGCATTGAACGGGTAACGAAGCAAAGTTTATGGTTTCAAAATATTTATAGATTTCCTTAAATAATGCAGAGTCTTCATCAATTAGCCCACTTATTTCTACCGGAATGTTTTCCACATCAAACTGCTTACAAATATTTAAAAAAATATAAGACACGTCTTCCGCTGTGTTGTAGCGATAACTGTTTATTAATTCTATCCTTCCTTTTGTATCCAGTTTTATAACTATTCTTTGCGGGAAAAAAATGATGTGCAGTGTATCTTCCTTCACGACAGCCTGTTTCAATAAGACAGAATATTGATGCAAATCGCAGGTAACAGGGAAATGTGATTTAACTACATTAATAATTGACCTGGGAACCCGGTATACATTGTAAACGCCTCTTTCTGTAATTAAATCTGTGAGAATGGAAGTATTGCTTTGAAGATCTCCATGTACAAGATTAATTACATTTTCATTTTCCAGCGAACTGTACAAGGCAAATGGGACCAGCACGCTTTCAGCAAATGAATACATAATGCAAACCTTTTTAAAATTTCCTGCTAACATCGGCTGTGCATTAATTATATCGTGCAGGTTGCCGGCATGGTCGTCGCCATCAACTCCTATTTCAAATTGAAACATTGCTACGGCTACGTACCTGTTCTGTTCGTCATTTTTTATAGCGTACGAAAAGCTCTCGTTACTTATTTCAAAAACAAGTACACAATTAGCTGCGTCTATACTTTCGGGTAATATTTCAAACAAAGCTTTCATCATTTTTTCCTGCGCAATAATAGAATAATTTTTTGAGTCTGGTTTTATAGCAATCCGACTGAATAACCCATTTGCAAAAAAAGACCATAATTATTGAAATCAGTAAATTAATATATAGGTTTACGAACTTTTATGGCGACTACCATTAATACAAATTTACAGGTTTCAGTTACCAACCGGCAGATATTGCAAATTGCTTTGCCGATATCAGCTTCTCTAATTATTCCAAATGTAAATTTTATTACCAACAATATTTTTTTAGGCGGCCTCGGCATCACGGCATTAGGTAATGCGGGTATTACCGGTGTTTATTATCTTGTGTTGATGGTAGGCGGCAATGGATTGGGAAATGCGCTACAGGCTATCATTTCAAGAAAAGGCGGCGAGGGGAAGCCGGAAGATATCCATAAAGTTTTTGCACAGGGAATCAGGATCGTTTTGTGGTTTGCACTTGGCGGAATGTTGTTTACATGGTTTGTTGCCCCGATTTGTTTGAAGCCTTTTATAAGACCGGAAGATTTTCACCAGGAAATGGATTTTTTGAAAATAAGAGTATGGGGATTACCATTTCTATTTATGTTCCAGGCAGGAAATGCATTTTTGGTTGGAACATTAAACAGCCGGTTTTTGTTGGTGGGAACCATAGGCCAGGCGCTCATCAATATTTTTTTTGATTACACACTGATATACGGAGCCTTTTCATTTCCGCATTTGGGATTTAACGGCGCTGCATTTGCTTCAGTAATTGCAGAAATATCAGGAATGGTGATTGTTTACATTGTTATTTTCAGAATGGGTTTGAAAAGAGAATTTAATCTTTTCAAAAGTTTACGTTACGATAAAATTTATTCAAAAGCAGTGTTAAGAATTTCTGCACCGCTTGTTTTGCAATTTGTGCTGAGTACCGTTACGTGGCTCGTGTTTTTTATTTTACTGGAACAATATGGCGAAAGAGCCAAGGCAATTTCAAATGCGATGAGAACGATATTTGCTTTGGTCGGCGTAATGATTTGGGCTTTCGCCAGCACATCAAACACAATGGTAAGTAATCTTATTGGCCAGGGCCTGGAAAATAAAGTGGTGAAAGCAATTAATAAAATCGCCTGGTTTAGCATTGGTACTACCGTAATAATATTGATAATTTTAAATCTTTATCCCGGGCACTTCCTCGGATTGTTTGGGCAAAATGAAATTTTTGTTAAGGATGCCATCCCCGTTCTTCGTGTTGTTTCGCTGGGAATGATAATGATGAGCATTGCATCTATCTGGCTCAACGCGGTCACCGGAACCGGAAAAACAAAAATGAATCTGGTTATAGAGGCTGCTGCCATTGCAGTATATCTCGTGTACACATTCGTGTTGGTAAAGCAACTTCATCTTTCCCTTGCCATTGTTTGGAGCAATGAACTTATTTATTGGCTGCTGATCTTTTTAGTTTCTTTCTGGTTTATTACTAAGGGTAATTGGATTAAAGATGATAAGATGATGTAAAGCCCTCATCCCAAACCTTCTCCAAAAGGAGAAGGACAAGATTTGTATGGGAGTTTTTAACTTAAGCCATTTATTTTATTATTTATTGCAAACGCTAATTCTGTTTTGTCTATTGATTAATGCTTATTTTATAATTAATTATTTCAGTAGCTTTGCCACCCAAAAAATTACCAATGACCAACAGAACTTTTACGATGATTAAGCCTGACGCCACGGAAAAAGGCAATACAGGTGCTATTCTTGAAATGATTAATAAAGCAGGTTTTCGAATTGTGGCAATGAAAATGACACATTTGTCTGAAGCGAAAGCAGGTGAGTTTTATGCCGTGCATAAAGAAAGACCATTCTATGGAGAATTAGTTGAATTCATGAGCCGGGGCCCTATAACGGCTGCCATACTCGAAAAGGAAAATGCCGTAGAAGAATTCAGGAAATTAATAGGCGCAACAAATCCTGCACAGGCAGCGGAAGGAACCATAAGAAAATTATATGCGGCCTCTATTGGTGAAAATGCTGTTCACGGAAGTGATAGTGATGAAAACGCCAGGATTGAGGGTGACTTCTTCTTCAGCAAACTGGAACAGTTTTAAAATACGCTGCTAATAAACATAACGGAATAACGTACCCGCAATTGCCATACAAAATGCAATAATGAATGCGGGTACCCATCCATTCACCGTAAATCCCCTGAACAATCCACTGGCAAGCTTAATCATGATGGCCGACACAATAACCTTTATAAAAAAGGTTATCAGGCCAAGGGTAAGAATGTCTAACGGCAGGCGAATTGAAAAGCCAATGGTTGCGTTGAGTAGTCCGATAACAAGGGCAACAAATATAGCGGTTGTATAATTCTTAATCTTAACGGAAGGAAGTACCGAAGCAAGTGCAAAAAGCACCGTCGCATTTAAGAATACGGAAATTAAGAAACGCATTGCAGTTAATTTGTAATTGAAAATAAAACAAAAAATTCTATTTATTCAGCAAGGGCTCTACCTGGTAGCCTTCTTTTTTCAAAAGATTGATAAGTCCATTATCACCACTGAGGTGCCCCGCCCCCACCGCTACGAATACGCTTTCAGCTTTCATAATATCATTCAATTCTTTCACCCATTTCTTATTCCTGTCGTTGAGTAAAAGATCTTCATATTTGTCAGAGCCAAATTCGCTGGCTCCTACCATATTTTGCATAGAATCAAGTTCCTGGTTCTTGTAAAGGTGCACCATTTCATCAAATTCATTTTTATAAACTGAAAAACTATCAATGTTTTTCAATAACTCTTTTGCCTGCCACTCGTAAGGTATGCTGTCAAAAACCGAAGCCTGGAATTGCATGGTCTCTAACCCTTTTATCTCTTTCTTATCTTCCTTGGCAAGTTTTAATAACTCTTCTTCCACACCCGCAGGTGATTCGCAGTTCATCATTTTAGGATAAATCAGCGCAACCAAAAAATAGGGCTTGGCTCTCTGGAACAGCATCAAAGGCGTATTGAGCGTATCATTAAAATAACTTTGAAGTTTTTTATATTCTTCCGGCGTATATAAATCTGATAATTTTTTACCGTCTTTCATGTTCATGTACAGCATTCCGCCAAGTAAGGTAGACGGATCATCCATATCAAGTTCCATATACATTTCATCACTTTGTTTTACCGCCTCTTTTAATTGTTCACTGAAATGAATATCATCTTTGCATAACAAATGAAATGTGCCAAAAAGAAACGACGGATGTTTTAATCCTTTTCCGCTTACCTGCCATAAAAGTGTATTATCATTTTTTTGTTTAATAAATGAATGATCCTGCTGCGCATGGCAGCCGGCAATGCCAAAGCAGAATAATATAATGACGATAACGTATTTCATGAGGATTATTTTCTGTAAAAATAAAGCAAACAATGGGCTACCAATTACTAATTACCCTCCTTCTTTTGCTAAAGCGCATTGAATTAACTGCAGAACCTAATAGCCCGTCAAAGCCTATGCGGTAGGTATATGTAGGCTTATATCCATTTTGAAATCCGGCAACGAAATCAACTCTCAACAATTTAAAGATATTCTCAAGCCCGGCAAAGGCTTCGGCATACGCTGTATTGGAATTTACATAAAGCGCATTTGTTCCATAAACTAAATTCCAGTTTAGTCTTTTTAGCCCTGGAATCTTATTTGTTATTAATCCATTAAGGTGATGTTCAAAATGCAGCTCTGTAAAAGACGAAGAAGTATTGCTGAATTGATAATAGGAAGCCAACTGAAAAGTTTGCACATATTCTTTTGCGACGTGAGATACGTTGCCATAAAAGTGTTGGTAATCCTGTACATAAACAGATTTATTATTAAGAAATCCACCAACCCGGAATTTATATTTGATTAAACCCGCAAGTTTTAAATTGGCGTCGTCTGAAACATCCAGCGACCATTTGTCAAAATCTACATCACTGCCGAAAATACTTTTAATTCCTTTTGTGTAATCGAGGGTAAAAGTTGGATATTTTGAACCAATAGCCACTTTAGAATTTGGGAACTCAATGTATCGCTGGCCCGGCTTCACACTGAATGCAACATGCAGTAACACGGCCTGGTGCCGGGCAAATTGCGAGGATAGAATTTCAACGGGATAGTTGGGCGTTAACCTGTATTGATATTTACTGTTAAAAATATAACTGGTAGTATTGTCAAGAGGAATCCGATCTTCATATTCACCTTCTATCGTAAACCTGGCGCCGCTTTCAAATCGTTTTGAAAAACCTGCTTTAGCAAAATAATTTTCGTATATCTTCATTTCATTGCGTCCATAAAATAGAGTGCCAATGCTATTGCCCAATCCTTCTAATGTACTTTCTTTAAAAAACTGGCTCACGCGTTTTCCTCCTGCTATATAAAACGATTGCCTCTTTAGTTTTTTATCAACATCAAAATCTCTTGTCCGGAAATTGAGACCTGCCCATGCATTAAAATGATTGTTGTTAAATCCATAGCGCAGATCTCCTAAAAAGGAAATATTGGTTTTCAATTGCTTCACGTATTTTGAAATTGTGAAGGATGGATTTATAGCAACACCCTCAACAGTGTTATACTGCAACACTTTTAGCAAAGGATCAATTTCGTATTGATAGGTATTTGTTTTGCTGTAATGGGTTCTGTCTATGCCGGTCCAGAATATTTGCCCAAACGTTACCTTCCCCTGTTTCTTCTTAAGCGAATCAATATTTTTATAAGAAGAATCCTTTCTTATTTCGTACAGGCTGTCCTTAACGTTGTAATCTTTTATTTCTTCAGGTTCAAGCGGAACCGGCCTTATACTATCCCAATAAGCGGTTGGTTTTTTATTTGCCGCACTATCATATTTTACAATTACCCGGTTAAAGAAGTTTTTGGGAAATTTTGGATCGAGATTATACTTAGAATAGACATTTACAAAATCACCAACTGCGTCTATGCCTAACCGGTTGAAATTGAAATGTAATACCTGGTTTTTTACGCGCCATACATCATTTGCTATGGGAACCAATATTTGCGAAATTTCCAGCGAATCCAAAACTTCCAACTGCGATTCTCTTGTAAGCAACAGATCACAACTATAAATTCGCCAGTCCCCTTCCGTTATATTAATGATCCCTGAAAAGGCAGGTTCAAAATCTTTTTTAGGGATTACTTTTATGGTATTAATTTCTTTTCCATCTTCGAAAAAACTACCCAGGAATCGATAGTAATAATAATTTAAAGCGCCATCGGCAATGGGAGAAACAAAGCCTCGGGGATTGAGCATTGATTCAAACATGTTCACATTGTTTTTATAGAAGCTGATGATAGCAGGGAAGTTAAATCCAAAACCATTGCTGCCACTCTCCCGCCCCGAAATAACTTCCAGCTTTGCCTTATCGGGTTGCTGCATTGAAATTTTTGACACCGATTCTGAAAGGTAAATAATGCCTTTGCCGGAAGAATCAAGTGCCATATTATTTCTATCTTCCTCAGGAATTTTTTTGCCCAAAACTTTTTCAGGAAGTTTTCTTAATTTGATCATTCCCTTAATGTATACTTCGGCCTCAAAGGCTTTCACCTGCTTTTCATAAAATGGCCGTTTCTTTATGGCCTGTCTTATAATTTCATATGCAGGATCTTCACCACCTTCTTTTATTATTACTTCCTTGAGTAACAATTTTTGCACGGAAAGATTAAAGTCTACAGATACATTTTTTGAAGATAAAATGATCGTTTTTTCCTGCGACGTATAACCCACATAGTGGCAAACCAATGTGTAAACTCCCGGTTGTAAATTAAAGCTGAATTTACCTTCATTATTGGCAGTAACCCCTTTCGGCGTGTCTTTTATAAGAATAGATGCAAATGGTAAAATTTTACCATTATCATCATAAACAGTCCCTTCAATTTTTTGAGCCGATACAGTAAGTATGTTTATGCAAAATGTCAGCAATAAAAATTTTTTCATAGAGATTATCGGTGAAGGAAACGTATAAAGAAAAAAAATCAAGTTATTCTAAATTATTTATTTCTTGATTTGTATAACTCCTGATGGACGAATATAACTTGCTGTAAGTGCAGCAAAACCCGCCACCAAAGCTCCTATAAGTGCAGTAACTATAATAAGCAAATAGGGATTATCAACTTTAAAAATTAATAGGGAAACACGATGAGCAAGAATATGATCGTTGTTAGTGCTTATCCAGAAGCTTAAAATACCCCATAACAAAAACAAAGCTATAAAACCCGTAATGAAGGAAGCTACCGGAGTTTGAGCAATCATTGCTGCCACTAAAAAAGAAACAATGGCTATACTCCACCAAGGCAAAAATAAACACGAACAAAAGCAAAGCAACATGGTAAGTAATATGGAGATAATAAATTTCATAACATTTATATTACACTGGTTAAAATTAATTACACAAATTGCTGAACTGGTTTATTGTTGAATCTCTCTATTGTTGAGTCCGATAGTTTCGGAAGATTTTGCTTAACCAATTAACTTTATTAACCAATTAACCTGTTAACCATTCCTAAAACTCATTTTCCATTTCACACGTTCGTCTTTAGCATCAGAAGCCCTCATCACCCAAAGCGAATAATATTTCCCTAACGCCCACGTATCAACGAAGTCATCATAGAATTTACTGCCGGGATTTCCATTTTGTCCACCCGGATAGACTGCATATGCGTGCGTTTGC
Organism: Ginsengibacter sp.; assembly: GCF_057362405.1. NCBI lineage: Bacteria > Pseudomonadati > Bacteroidota > Chitinophagia > Chitinophagales > Chitinophagaceae > Ginsengibacter > Ginsengibacter sp. The sequence goes on along the minus strand of NZ_JBMQQG010000041.1, from coordinate 11,340 downwards.
GGCGTTAACGACACAATCATCCGCCAGCTTGGGCCATGTTGTTGGTTAGCAGCATTGATGCAATTAGTGCCGCCACCAATTGGCAAATGCAGCCTGCTAAACGCATCAATTCTTGCAAGGTTTAATATTTTAGTGTCCTTATATTTCCCCCACTCCAGGTTGCCCGCAATGTCTGCTTGCTTTGCTACAGCCGCCGCCTGTTTAAATGCCGCCGTTACATCATCCGCCAGCGTTTCTGTTTGTGGTGTGTTAATATCATCCAGGAATTTAAATGCAGAATCCTTTAAAATATCTTCAAGCAAAGTGCTTTCATGAGGCATCATAACCGATCCCGGAATTTTTGAAAGTTCGTCCTTCCAGACCTTATTTTCGAGACTATCCCAGGTAAGCACAAATAATGTCGCACCTTTAGATTCTATATCATTTCTTAATCTCCACGATTTAAGAATATCAAAATAATTCAGCTCGTCATTGCTTAATTGCAACACTTTCATATTCCTTACTAAAACCGGGAGCGCCATTTCTGCAAATACGTTATAATTATCTGTTTGAAGCTTCATCATATCCTCAGGCGTAATATTATTCATAACGCTTAGTCTCTTATTAATTTCCCAGCCCCTGTATGGCGGGAAACTTCCACCAAGATAATAGGGATATGAGGTATCAGCGGGCATTTGATTAGCACTGCTCACAAAACCTCTTTCCGGATTTATAAGATGTGGATTTTCGTCTTGCGGAATCATGCCTTGCCAAAAATAACTGCTGTCAGTGCCGGGCATAACAAAATCTCCTTGTCGTTTCCATTTGGCAGGAAACTCACCCTGGGCCCACATAGCGATGTCACCACTTTTGCTTGCGAAGGCAAAATTTTGACCGGGCGTATGCAAATTCTTAATTGCCTCCAAATAATCATTATAATTTTTTGCTTTATCCAACAGCAAAAAAACTTTTAATTCATTACTGGGATCATGGGCTTTCCACCTAACAGCATAATATTTATTGTTAGTAGCTCTTCCGCCACTATAACTTTTATCATACATCACAGGTCCCATTTTCGTATAAGCCACCGTATCTAAATAGTCGGGCTCACCTTTCAATTTTATATCTTCAATTCTGAATGTCGATTTTACCCACTGACTATCGAACCAATATTCTTTGCGGCTATCATCCTTAAATTTTACTTCATAATAATCTCTCACATCACGTTCGGCGCTTGTTACACCGAAGGCACAACTATCGTTAAAGCCAATAACTACACCGGGTGCACCCGGAAATGTTACGCCATACGCATTGTAAGTTGGCGTTGAAATTTGCATTTCGTACCAAATAGATGGAAGATTTAAGCCAAGATGTGGATCGTTACACAAAATCGGGTAACCGCTTTTTGTTTTAGAACCATTTACAGCCCAGTTATTGCTGCCATTATTTGGATCGGGATTTTGTTCCAATATTTTTGTGGAATCTTTTGTATCAAAATAGAGTGAATCAGCTGTAGCAGGAATTTTCAGATCTATGCCCGGCTTTGGAAATAGGGTTCCCTTCGGAACAATCGGGTCAAGAGAATCCATAATAATCGGATATAATTTATCAAAATCACCTGAAGAAAAAACTGATTTAGCATTCGTATATTCAAAATCGTTTTCGCCACCTGCCAGCTCAAGAGCCATATATTTTACGAAGAGCGCTGTTTTTAAATTCGTCCATTTTTCCGGGTAATACCCCAATAACTTATATTCTAATGGAAGTGTACTTTCATTCAATGATTCGATGTACGCATTCACACCGGCTGTATAATTATCGCACGCTGCTAACGTTGCCGGATCCTTTTCAATTTCTTTCAGCATATTCTCAGCTGCGAAAGTCATTCCAAGCCTTCGTTTATCACGATCTAAATTAATCGCCTTTTTGCCAACCAATTCGCATAATCTCCCGGCCGAGGCATAGGTTTGAAACTCCATTTGCCACAACCTGAATTTGGCATGCAGATAACCCTGAACAAAAAAAACGTCATTTTCCTCTTCTGCAAATACATGTGGTACCAGGCGATCATCAAAATATACATCCACTTTTCCTTTTAGTTGTTTAAATGAAAGATCTGCAGAATAATCATAATCGGTAGGTTCCGCATTTTGCCATAGCCCATTTTGAGGGCTTAATAATTTGCCTAACGGTGCAGGGGTTAATAGGGTTGAATTAAGAATTACAATAAGTGCCGTAGTGATTAAACCGAAAATAACGAAAGGAATTATTCGCATAGTTAAATTTAAAGATGTAAAATACTAAAAAGATAAAAAGGAAAGCAATCTGTACTGGTAATGTCTCATCGACTTAGTATTGCAACCAGCTTTTTTGTTTCTTCAATCGTATTAAAGGCATGAAACACAATCCGCAATCTCTCTATTCCCTTTGGCACTGTGGGATATAAAATTGCCCTTACATCCAATTTATTTTCCTGCAGCCTTGCAGCAACTTTTTTTGCGTCTTCGTTTCCTGGAATGATCACGACCTGTATGGGTGTATCGCTGTTTGGCACATGATATTTCATCTCGCTCTTCTTAAACAAATCAATTAAATTTTTCAAATGTTTCCGTTCATCTTGCAGGGCCGGAAATATTTTATACGACGTTGCAATAGCTGCTACCGCCGATGGCGGCAAAGAGGTGGTGTATATAAATTGTCTTGAAAAATTGATGAGATAATTTTTTAATTGATCGGAACCAAGTACAACAGCGCCATCACAACCGCAGGCTTTGCCGAATGTATGAATACGGGCAAAACATCTTTTTTGTAGATACAATTGCTGAACCAACCCTTCTCCTTTTTCGCCAATAATTCCTGTTGCATGTGCTTCGTCAACGATTAATCCTGCATTGTATTTTTCACAGAGTTCAGAAATTTCGGTAAGAGGGGCTTTATCCCCGTCCATTGAAAAAACGGATTCTGTAACCACGAAAATATTATGATGAAGATGAACGGCAGCAGCTAATTTTTTTTCAAGATCGGCAATATCATTATGCAAAAAAGAAAACGAAGATGCAAATGATAATCGAATTCCATCTCTTATGGAAGCATGGCTTAATTGGTCGTAAACAATTGCATCGTCTTTTTGTGGAACACAACTTAGTAAACCGGTATTCGCATCATAGCCCGAATTGAAGATTAATCCCGCTACCGCTTTATGAAATCCCGCAATAAAATTTTCTGTTTCTTCTATAAGCCTATAATTTCCTGAAAGCAGCCGCGAGCCTGTACTTCCGTGAGACAAGTTATGTGGCAATAATTCTTCAAGCAGCTTATTCTTCACGATGCCAAGATAATCATTGCTGCAAAAATCTGTTTTGTCATCTGCAGTTGTGAGCGAACGAAGTGAATTTGAAACTCTTCTCTCTCCTAATTTTTTATCAAGAAAATCTTCATCCATAAAACAAAGGTAAGGCGTCACCCTTCTTATCGTGAATAATGTAATTTTGGTTTTGCAAGTTCATTTTTAATAAAAGATTTGTAACAAAGCATTTGTAATTATCTTAGCAAAAAAAATATAAAATGAAAGTATTTGCGTTCTTATTATTTCTTTCGCTTCTTACAGGGGTTTCAGCCTGCGAAAATCACATGGACATTAACGACGTTGTGCCAGGCACCCCCAGCAGGGCTGATACGGTTTTAGCCCATAAATACCCTCCCTTTGTTAAAAAAGATACATTGAAAGGAACTTCGCTCCCAAAGGTTTATCGCAGATAGAAATAGGATCATTTCGTTTGATGCAAGAAAGGGCTTTGTAACCTTTGAAGACAATTTATTCAGATGCCCGGAATAACAACATGGAACATTTATCTGCCGATACAAAAAATATTTTAGGCCTCAGGTTGGTTACTGATCCCCGTTGGGTAGATCTCGCTTCTATTTCTCTTGAAGAAATTTTAACCGATCATGCGTGGTGCGAACAAAAAGCTGCCAACAGTTGCATATCGCTTATTCAAAAATATAATGATAAAGAAGAGTTGGTGAATGAACTCTCGCCTATTGTAACAGAAGAATGGGGACATTTTCGCCAGGTGCTGGCTGAATTGAGAAAAAGAAACCTGCATTTAGGCAAACAGCGTAAAGATGAATATGTGAATAAGCTACTGGAGTTTCAAAAAAAAGGCGGTAGCCCCCAGGAAAGATTATTAGACCAGTTGCTCACGATGGCTTTAATAGAAGCAAGGAGTTGTGAGCGTTTCAAGCGACTTAGCGAAGGACTAACAGATACGTATATGCGAAATTTTTACCGTAGGTTTATGGAAAGCGAAGCTGGCCATTATACTTTATTCATCAATCTTGCAGATACTTACATTGATAAGGACCAAGTAAGAAAGCGTTGGAAAGAATGGATAGTATTTGAGACCAATGTAATGTTGAACATGGAAGTCAGGGGTGATAGAATACACTAAGAAAAACACCTCACAGATTGTTAGAACCTGTGAGGTGTTTTCATTACTTTATCTTCTTAAATATCCTGCTCCATCTCGGTCCGTTATCATAACTGAACCATATTAATGAAGCCTTTCCTACAATATGATCTTCAGGAACAAAGCCCCAGAAGCGACTATCGAGTGAATTATGACGGTTATCTCCCATCATCCAGTAATAATTCATTTTAAAAGTATAGCTGGTTGCCGGCTGATCGTTAATAAAATATTGACCGTTTTTTTCTTCAAATTTATTTCCTTCATAAACGGCAATGCAACGTTTATAACGGATTACATTATCGGGAGTTAGTTGTATAGTTGCTCCCTTTTTTGGTATCCACATCGGGCCATAATTATCTACCGTCCAGTTCTCGGTTCCCGCACCTCCAAATGGAAACAGGTATGGGCTTTTATCGCTAGGAAACAATTGAGCCGGTTGGATATCTTTTACCATCGGCAGCATTTTTAGAGAAGCCATCTCCCCATCCGTCATACTTATTTCGTACAAATTATTCTGAATCTGGTAAACCTGGTTTTTATTTTGATCATCCATATTAAACTGTATTCCTATACCATTTAACTGGTCGGGATCAAGAGGGGCGCTGGTCGTAACATCGTATTTAAACTCGTGAAATTCAGGTAAGGGCTCAGCTACGCCGTTGATAAACACTACCCTGTTTTTTATTTGCAAGGTATCTCCTGCAATCGCCGTGCATCGCTTGATAAAATTCTCTCTTTTATCAACCGGCCTCGTTACAATTTCATCTCCGTATTGATCCCATACTCTTGCTCTTGCTTCTGCCTCAGAAATATGTTCTTCAATCATCCGTCGTCGTATTTCCTGGTAGTAAGTAACTCTGGAGCCAAAATTCACTTCATCATTTATGAGTGTATCATTTACCGGGAAATTAAAAACGACCACGTCCATCCGTTTAACCGGACTCGCAAACCAGCGTGTATATGGTATATGCACCCATTCCACATAAGATTTTATATTAAGACCGGGAATAGTATGATGCACAAATGGCATTGCTATCGGTGTGTTCGGAATCCTGGGCCCATAGCTGAACTTACTCACGAAAAGAAAATCATTTACGAGCAATGTTTTTTCCATAGATGGTGTTGGAATCGTGTAAGCCTCAAACACAAACGTACGAATGATAGTAGCCGCCACAACAGCAAAGGCTGCCGCGTCTATCCATTCCCGTATAGCCCCTTTTTTATAATTATTCACAACAGGTATTCCGGCATACCTTTCATTTTTTGAGAAGCCTAAATATGGAAAGTAAATAAATGGAACTAAAACCGCAGCTGCATGATGGAAAAAACCAAATCTCCCAAAATGCTCTACAAATTTTATACAAATCCAAATGGTAATAAACTGGCCTACGATTGGTATTAACTGGAGAAAAAACCATATCCTTTTTAATTTCATCTTTTCAACCATGCACCAGGTATTGTATAAAGGAATCAAAGCTTTCCAGGGTGCAATCGCTGCTTTCTTAAACATGCCATACAAACCAATAAACGCAAGGATAACAGTGACGAAAAACAAAAGTAGACCTATACTCATTTTAATTATTTTGATAATGCGGACAAAAATACCGTTTTAAAAGTCTATATAAAAAAGAGCGGGAAAATTGTTATCATTAGTTTAACAAAAATCGGTGAACATCAATATTTTAAAGCTATTTCAATATTTCTTTAATAACAGCGTTCACTTCAGCGGCCCTGTTCATAATCATAAAATGGCCACCGTCGGGTATCACGTAATCAGCCCTGATATTTCTAATTGGAAATATATGGTCCCGGGCGCCATGGATGTGTGCAAGATTTTCAGGGATCCATTCATTCTTCCAGTTAACAATTTGATGAGTTGCCCAATTGGTATATTGCTGGCTTATCTTTGCTCTATACTCCTGTACCAGTTTCAATTCTTCTTTGTTTTCAATACCAAGATTATAATTTTCTATCGGCTCAATTAACTTAAAAGTTTTTAGCGGAACAACTTTGTCGAATTTAAGCTTGCCTGTAAGCCTCATCCACAAAGGCATTTCACGAAATGTTTTTATGCTTGATATTAAAATTATTTTACTTGTTGAAATTTGCTTTGCAATTTCAATGCACATTATTCCGCCAAAGGACAAGCCCAATAATATAGGCACTTCGTTTGTAATGCGTTCGCTCATTCTTTTCGCGTACCCTTCAATCGTTTCATTTTTTATAGGATTGAGCCAGGGCAGAAAATGAAATTCAAGCTCTTTAAAATTTAATTTAGAAAAAACCCGTTCATCGGCTCCGAATCCACTGATGCAATAAATTTGTCTCATCGGTCATAATAATTCATAAGTCATGAGACCTTGTGGATAAAGCCTTCCATCAAAGGGTCATTAATAATTTCCAATTATTTTTTTTGGCAAAACATAATTTTCAACATCTTCGGCGGTAATACTTTTCCCGGAGAGAATTATCAGCCGTTCAACAACATTGCGAAGTTCACGGATGTTACCGGTCCAATTGTATTTTTGAAGTAACTCGAGCGCTTTTTTATCCATTGTTTTTTTTGATTGGCCATATTCTGTACAAACATCCTCAAGAAAACGATCAACCAGTAATGGAATATCACTCAGCCGTTCATTCAAAGAGGGAACATGAACAATTATAACGCCGAGGCGATGATATAAATCGAGCCTGAAATTTTTGTTTTCAACTTCTTTTAGCAGGTCTTTATTGGTAGCAGCGATAACACGCACATCCACATTAATATCTTTATCTGCTCCGACTCTTGTTATTTTGGCTTCTTGTAAAGCACGTAATACCTTCGCCTGCGCATTCAGACTCATATCACCAATTTCATCCAGGAATAAGGTTCCTCCGTTTGCCTGTTCAAATTTGCCAATTCTTTGTTTTACTGCTGAAGTAAAACTTCCTTTTTCATGCCCGAATAATTCGCTTTCTATCAGCTCACCGGGAATGGCGGCACAATTCACCTCCACCATGGGTCCATGAGAGCGGTTGCTTTTTTCGTGTATCCATCTTGCCACTAATTCTTTACCCACTCCATTGTCTCCTGTTATTAAAACTCTCGCTTCAGTTGGAGCAATCTTGTCAATAGTATCTTTTATTTTTTTTATCGCTAATGATTCACCTACAATTTGCTGAACCTTTGCAACTCTTCTTTTCAATACCTTGGTTTCTGCCACCAGCGTTGTTTTTTCCATTGCATTGCGAAGTGTAATTAGCATGCGGTTTAAGTCGGGAGGTTTCGAAATGTAATCATAGGCGCCTTTCTTTACGGCCTCCACGGCCGTTTCTATGTTTCCATGGCCGCTTATGATGATGATGGGAACTTCATCATTTATCTCCCGGGCTCTTTCAAGAAATTCAATTCCGTCCAACTTGGGCATTTTAATATCGCATAAAACTATATCAAAATTTTTCTCTTTAAATTTTTTCAAACCTTCTTCGCCGTCAGCCGCTTCTTCAATTTTGTAACCTTCGAAACTTAATATTTCGTTTAGTGTTTTCCTGATACTTTTTTCATCGTCAATAATTAAAATGGAGGGCATAATGGTAATAGTTTAATGGATTTTCGATTCAGGATTTATAACTATACTTTCAAATGTAAACATTTTATCATCTTAATAGAAAACGGTTATGGTTCTTTTACAGGAAATGTATCATTTAGATTAATTGTCAATTTACTTCGGCTTCCATCATTAAATACGCTTTAATAAATCCATCCAGTTCGCCATCCATCACCGGACCAATGTTTCCTACTTCGTAATCAGTACGATGGTCTTTGATCATTTTATAAGGATGAAAAACATAGCTTCGGATCTGGCTCCCCCACTCTATCTTTTTCTTGGTAGCGTTATTTGCATTTAATTTTTCCTGGCGTTTGCGCATCTCTTCTTCATACAGCCTGCTCTTGAGCATGGTCATTGCCTTCTCACGATTTTCTCCCTGCGTGCGTGCCTGCTGGCATTCCACTATAAAACCGGTAGGCTTATGAGTAAGTCGTACTGCCGTTTCCACTTTATTTACATTTTGTCCGCCACTGCCGCCACTTCTAAAGAATGCCCATTCCACATCGGCAGGATTTACTTTTATGTCCACCGTATCATCGACTAACGGATATACATAAACGCTGGCAAAACTGGTATGGCGACGCGCATTACTATCGAAAGGTGAAATACGCACGAGACGATGTACGCCGCTTTCCGCTTTCAAAAAACCGTACGCAAATGACCCATCAAACTGAAGTGTTGCACTTTTTATACCTGCCCCATCACCGGCCTGGTAATCTAATTCGGTTACTGCCCAGCCCTGTTTTTCACCATACATACGATACATACGTAACAGCATTTCCGCCCAGTCCTGGCTTTCTGTTCCACCTGCTCCACTGTTGATTTGAAGTATGGCAACCATCTCATCTTCCGGCTTATTGAGTGTGCTCTTAAATTCAGCTTCCTCAATGGCAGCAACTGAATTATCGAAAGCTTCTTTCACTTCTTCTTCGGTTGCTTGTCCTTCTTTCCAGAAATCAAATAATATAGCAAAGTCATCTACTTTTGACTGCACATCATTATACAAATTCATCCAGAATTCGTTTAATTTAATTTCCTTTAAAATGGAAGTTGCCCGCTGATTATCGTTCCAGAATCCGGGCGAAAGCGAAAGTTGCTTATCATTATTTATTTTCTGCTGACGATTATCGACGTCAAAGAAACCTCCTCAAAACCACCAAACGGTCTCTCAAATCTTTTAATTGTTCTTGTGTCATAGGGCGCAAATATAATAATGATTATTTAAATGACTTGCCAATAAAATAGCCTCCCGTTTGGGAGGCCATTATTATACTGTTACCGCAAAGATAACAGTCAGCAGCATACGCTATTTTTTGTCACAGGAGGAAGACCCGTTGCAATGCTTCATGCACTTTTCAGTACATGTTTTTTGCTTGCAGTCCTTGCAATCCTTATGATGCCCCTTAGTGAAGGAACATAATGTGATTATGCCGGCTATTGCCAGTATTCCCATCTTTTTCATAATTATTTTGTTTGATGATAAATTAAATTCTAAGCTACAGAAAATGGGAAGGCATCCGGCGGTTTCCACGTCTCATCATGATAGGATGAAAGAAGCGGATTTTTGAAAGGACGATATTCAATCTTACCCGGCTCTAAGAAGGGCACCGGTTTCAAAAAAAAGGATGGGGTAATAGTAATGCAACAAAGTGGACAGTCGACACAATTCATTGGCTTTTGTGTCTTTTTATCAGCGTGCTTTTTGCAACAATTTTTTTTCCCTTCTGCGTGCATTGCCATGTACATGCTACAGCTGCGGGAATCAATATCGGCCTTCGCCTGGTAAGGAATACTGACAGTCTCTCCCAAAAAGACCAACACCCCGAAAAGTAATATGTAACACTTCCATTTCAATAATATAAATTTAAAATAAATAAATCATCGATCAAATATTCCCCTAAAATTTCAACTTTAATAATTCATGCTTCAGTATCTAAATTAAATGTTCATTAATTTTACCGGATGACAGAAGTAATTACATCACTCTTTGAAAGAGATATACATAAACTGGTAGAGGAATTGATGCTTTATAAAAATGAGGAGGATGTTTGGAAAATAAAAGAAGGCATTAGCAATTCCGGTGGAAATTTAACGCTGCATCTTTTAGGTAACCTGAATCATTTCATTGGTGCAACGTTAGGCCACACTGGTTACGCAAGACAAAGAGACAAGGAGTTCTCATTAAAAAATGTACCGCGTACACAATTAGTGGAAGAATTAAAAAAAGTAAACAAAGTTGTAAAGGATACATTGACACACCTTTCGGACGAAGACCTTGAAAAAGATTTTCCAGTTCCATTAAATGATAAAACATTATCTACATCATTTGTTCTTTTGCATCTGCTGGCGCATTTTAGTTATCACCTGGGGCAGGTAAATTATCATCGCAGGCTCATTGGCTAAGGAATTTCATGATGGGTTATTCTATGATCTTTATTCCTTCCTAAACTGAAACAAGGGCATAGTTTGTATCTTGCAGGCTATTATGGCTTTCACTAAAATTTCATTAACAGGATATAAAAATTATGTAGCGGAAACGTTTCATTTCAGGCAAAGAATTGTGGGTATCTGCGGCCTCAACGGCAAGGGCAAAACCAACCTGTTGGATGCCATAAATTATTTGTGTTTCACGAAAAGTTATTTCACAAAAACAGACGCACTCAATATTTTTTTTGGTTCGGAAGGGTTCAGGCTCGAAGCTGAATTAAGTAATAATGGCCACACAAAAGATGCCGTAACCAAAATAGTTTGTATTTATCGATCCTCCTTAAAAAAAGAATTTTACCTCGATGATGTTGCTTATGAAAAATTCTCGCATCATATAGGAAAATTTCCGTGCGTCATGATCGCCCCTGACGATATTGAAATGATAACCGGCGGAAGTGAGGGAAGAAGAAAATTTTTGGACACTTTAATTAGCCAGGTTGACGCCGAATATTTACAGCAATTGATTAATTATAATAAGGTATTGCAACAAAGAAATAGCTTTCTGAAAAATGAGGCTTTTCAGGCAAATTTTGACCCGCAGTTTTTAGATGCGCTGGATGCACAACTGGTAAAACCTGCAAAATATATATACGACGTCCGAAACACATTTTGCCTGAAATTAATTCCACTCGTTCAGAAGTTTTATAGTGATATTTCAGATAATAACGAAATCATTTCTTTGGAATATAACAGTCATTTAAATGATAATCATTTTCATAAAATCCTGAAAGATAACCGGCAAAAGGATATCGCTTCGCAGCGATCTAACATTGGCATTCATAAAGACGATCTTACTTTTTTTCTAAATAAAAATA
>NZ_JBMQQG010000040.1:0-12736 GCF_057362405.1 Ginsengibacter sp. | reverse complement strand
ACTGCTTCTAATGTTCGCGGCAACAATAAAAAATTTGGAGTTGACAACGCTGTTGATAATGATAAAAACACTTATTGGGCGACAGATGATAATGTAAAAACGACTTCACTTACAATAGATTTGGCGAAGCCAACAACGTTCAACCGTTTCCTGGCTCAGGAATATATCAGGTTGGGGCAACGGGTAAAAGCGTTTACCCTTGAAGCGTTAGTTGATGGTGGTTGGCAAGAAGTAGCCAATGCAACAACAATTGGCTATAAACGCATTCTTGTTTTCCCAGGTGTAACAGCAACAAAAATTCGTTTTAATATCACCAATGCGAAAGCCTGTCCCGTCATTTCCAACATCGGAGTTTATAATGCGCCGCAAATCCTTACCGCTCCTTCCATCATCCGAAATCAATCCGGTGAAATAATTATTACCCCTGGCGATAAGGAGTCCGTTGTTTACTATACATTGGATGGAAGTGCCCTGACCCCGCATTCGAAAAAATATACTGGTCCCGTTCCAACCGAAGGGAAATTGGACGTAAAAGCAATTGCTTACGATGCTACTACGGGCAAGAGCAGTCCTGAGAGCCAGGAAACATTTGACCTGTCCCGTAAGGATTGGAAAATTGTAGGAATAAATGATGACAAAGCCAAAGCAATTTTAGACGGAGATCCTTCTACGGCATGGCATCAAAGCAATGATAAAAAAATGCCGGTTGATCTAGTCATCGATTTGGGAAAAGAAGAAACATTGTCTGGTTTCAGGTATTTGCCTGACCAGGGATTATGGAATCCCGGAATCATCACCAATTACCAGTTTTATGTTTCGAACGATAACGTTGAATGGACGTTGGTTGACGAAGGCGAATTTTCTAATATTAAAAACAACCCTTTGTGGCAAACAAAAAAATTTGGAACTGAAAAAGCCCGCTTTATGAAACTAAGAGCTTTGAAGAATACAGAGGGTAATGATAATACAGGATATGCTGAAGTGGGGATCATTACAAAATGATTGATATAATTTGTTTGAATTTAAGAGATAATTTAGTTACAAGTATTTGAGTATGTAAAAAAGAATTAGAAATCATTTATGATTAAGTATTATTTCTTCCCCTATTGCATCACAAAATTTTTATCTTTTTGTTAGCCAGCTTCCATCCAGCAAGTGGAATAGTTTTATTTTCCAGGGTTTGCAACATCTCTTCTAAAAATTTAATCAGGTAATTTCGCTGTATACCTGTTGTACTCCATTTATCTTTATCTGCACTTTTTGGCGCAATTTTAAATTTTAAATACATCAAAGTGGTACAATTAATGTGAATACAAAACATGATGTTGTTGTAGTTGGTTCGGGACCGAATGGTTTTGCTGCTGCAATTACCATGCAGCGTGCAGGATTGAATGTGTTGCTCATCGAAGGGAAAAAAAGTTTGGGGGGTGGCATGCGTTCGGCCGCACTTACACTTCCGGGTTTAATTCATGATGTTTGTTCGGCCGTTCATCCGCTTGCGGCAGATTCTCCTGTTTTCAGGCAGTTTAATCTTGAGCAGTTTGGGCTTGAATATTTAACACCAACGTACGCGGTTGCCCATCCTTTTGATGATGGCTCATTAATAACCATACAATCTTCTGTAGAAATTACCGCTGCTCAGTTTGGTGAGGATTCCAATAATTATAAAAGAGTTTTTTCGACATTGGTTAAAGAATGGCCGTCCATCCGGTCATCGTTTTTAGGCCCGTTGCATGCGAGTACTCTCTCTACTGCGAAAATAAAATTTGCTTATTATGCGCTTAGTTCGGCAAGTCATTTTGCAAAACACCAGTTTGCCAGCATTAAGGCTCAATCGTTTTTTGCGGGCCTGGGAGCGCATTCTATGCTTGCCTTGAATACCCTTACAACTTCGTCTATGGCAATAGTTCTTAATATACTGGCACATGTTAACAGGTGGCCTTTGCCGAAAGGAGGAGCACAGCAAATAACCAATGCTTTGTCAGCGTGTTTTAAAAGTTCTGGGGGAGAAATACAAACAGGGAACATGATAACTTCGCTGAAACAATTGCCATCTTGCAAAGCATTAATTCTTGATGTCACAACTAAACAACTATGCACCCTGGCAGGAGAACAATTTTCTACATTGTACAAATGGCAGCTAAAAAGATACAAATATGGACCTGGTATATTTAAAGTCGATTGGGCATTAAGCGAGCCGGTACCTTTTATGAATGCACAATGCAGGCTGGCACCTTCCGTTCACATCGGCGGAACCATAAAAGAGATATACGACAGCGAGTTAATTATTTCGAAGAATCAACATTCGGATAAACCTTTTATTTTATTGGTACAACCGGGTGTTGTTGACATCACGAGAGCACCGCAGGGCAAATTCGTAGCATGGGCTTACTGTCATGTTCCCAATGGTTCCACAATTGACATGACGCATGCTATTGAAAAGCAAATAGAGCGTTTTGCTCCTGGCTTTAAAGACTGTATTCTTGCCCGGCATGTAATGAATTGTAATGATATGGAAACTTATAATCCCAATTATGTAGGCGGAGACATTAACGGCGGTGCGGCTATTGCTACTCAGTTATATTCACGCCCTGTACTGCGGCTTTCCCCATACCGCACCTCAGCAAAAGGTATTTATGTTTGCTCATCTTCAACGCCACCAGGCGGCGGTGTCCACGGTATTTGCGGTTATTACGCTGCAAGACGTGCATTAAAAGATTTGTTTGATGTACGTCTTCCGTTTCTCTAGGTTTATCCACGGTTGCAGAAATTGATAGTGCTTTTTTAGTATAGACGTAGATACCCTTCCGTGCTGTACCTTGAAGAAACTTCGGTCAACCCTGGGCGTTAGGTTCGAACTTTCCTGCCTTTTTTTGGAAGAAAAATAAGACCAAACAATCACTCACACTATGATAACAAACCAGGTTTATATGGTGGAGATTTTGGTGAACAATTTAACGAATTTGCCAAATGGGTCAATACTGATATCGGAAGTAATTAAAGGCGATGGTAATTTAGATCGTGGACAAACATGGCAGGCATATTATTTGCACTGATGTTTTTGAGAGGAGAGTCGCACATTAATTAAGGAACATTTGATCGGATTTATCTCTACGCCAGCTTTCTAATTCAACTTTAAACCGCGAATGTAATGTCGATTTCAAACAATCATAAGGAAGCAATTTCAACTTATCCGGGAGAATATGTTCCTGACAATTTTAAGCTCGAAAATCTTATGGAAGAATTGTCAAAGCATCATGAAGGAGGGAGGAATCCAGATTATAATATCTCTGAAACTTCTGAATACTATAAAATAGAGTTGGCAACGCCCGGACTAGAGCGAGAAGATTTTTTTGTGAATATAACGGAGTCTGGTTTCCTTTCTATTTCGGCTTTACATAACCAGGACTTCATGGGCGAAGATGAGCACTATAAAAAACGCACGTTTAATTATGAATGCTTTCATCGCGAAATTTTGATCCCCACGGACGCTGATACGGATTTTTTAAAAACCGGGTACGAAAAAGGTATTTTAACTTTTTGGTTTTTAAAAACCACAGGACCGTGCCAAAAAAGACCGTCAACCGTTGTAGTATATTGAGTGTGTAATGTTTTTTACGTTGATGACAGAGATGATGTTATTTTTTCTATACTGATAGATGTTATCGGCATAGGCCACGATATCTCAACTCCTATATCCTTTAGCCAGGGTATATGTTTGCAAATTACTGCAATAGTACCTTCAGCAGTATACTTCCGGATGTTTACTTCGTATATGTTAGTGCCGTTAGCCCACGAAATAGTTGGAAATGCTAGGCTCATTTAAGTTGTTTGATCGCGATATAATTGATAATGTACGAGAGTAATTAATTCTAAATCTTTATACCAATAGTTAAATTTATTCCTGTTGCTCATAAAAAACGCCGATCTGGTTAAGTATTTCGTCCATAATTGAAAGTACACTACGGCCTGATTCGTGAGGCATCAAATCACTTCCAATTTAATTGAGGGGATATAGTTTGAACAAAGTTTTTTGGCAGGTTTATGCGGAAGCGCACACCTAAAAAAAATTAATGAAACGATGATATTGAAGTAAGATGCCAAGTCATTTTATCTCTTAGCTTTGTTTTGACCAATTATTTTATCAGCCTCTTTAAGCTTGAAGAAATCCGCACAATTTTTGATAACTCAGCAGTATGCTCCGCATTTACGTAATTGACGATGATATGGACCTTTTAAAAGTGGTGGAAACGCTTTTAATAAAGAGAGGGTTTGACATATATACTTTTACAGATTGGGAGTTGGCAAACAAGTCGATGAAAATATTTGAGCCGCAATTAATATTGTTGGATGTTTTTCTTTCAGGAATAGATGGCCTGGATGTTTGCCAGAAACTTAAAGCATCGCCGTACACAAAACATATTCCCGTACTTCTTTTTTCGGCTTTCCCCAGAATTGCCGAAAGTGCTATACACGATTATGGAGCTGATGATTTTATTGCGAAACCTTTTGAAGTCGGCGACTTAATAAAAAAGGTGCACTCCGTTTTGGCTAAGAAAAATGTTTCGGCATAGCGGAGCTATGAAATCTTCGATTTTAAAAGGCTTTCGATAGCGCTGCAAGGTATCAGGAAAGGTTTATCGGTAATGGTAAGACTAAGGTTCTGTCCTCTTACGTTATAATGGCCTTTTATTGAATTAGCAAAAACGGATACTTCGAAATTTCCTGAATTGACATCGCCGGTAAATTCGCCATTCTGGCTTTCTATGGCTGCCTTTGCTTTCGCCAAAATACTTTCGGCGTCACCGGTAAATGGGATAAAAAAGGTACACATTGACATACAGCAAATTTATACTTTTTACTTTTAGAAAATGGGGACTTATTCCTACCCCTGTTTGTAGATTTAAATTCACAAACATAAAGCAGCGGATACATGCAGAAATAAATCAAGTCATCTAATGGTCATTTAACAGATGGTATTTTAATAGAGCAGTTTATCATTTTTATCTACCCAACTTTCAAAAACCGCGAATGCATCCTTACGGCATAAATTTATTAAGGGAATTTTTCTTTGCCCAATGTCACATTTTATTTCATCATAAATCATAGAATCGTCAAATCCGACGGAAGCTGCATCATCCCGCGTGTTAGCATAATATACAACCTTAGGACGTGCCCAATAGATAGCGCCAAGACAAATAGGGCAGGGTTCGCATGAAGAATAAATTTCACAATCGTCTAACTGAAAACTCCCAAGATTTTTGCAGGCATCTCTTATAGCCATCACTTCTGCATGGGCCGTAGGATCGTTTTCGACGGTTACTTTATTATTTCCCCGGCCAATAATTTCATCATTCTTTACTATAACACAACCAAATGGCCCTCCTTCATTATTTCCAATAGCTTTTTTTGAAAGTGTTATGGCTTCCATCATAAATTTTTCTTCTCTGGTC
This sequence comes from Ginsengibacter sp., assembly GCF_057362405.1. NCBI lineage: Bacteria > Pseudomonadati > Bacteroidota > Chitinophagia > Chitinophagales > Chitinophagaceae > Ginsengibacter > Ginsengibacter sp. Next base: position 7,283 of record NZ_JBMQQG010000040.1, on the reverse strand, counting down.
ATATTTTTTTTATTACTATAAAGATAAACCGGTTTCATAAGTTATTTATTCTTTCCATCTTCTTTCAATGAATCATCTTTGCACCTATGAAGGACAATTTTTCAAAACAGTCAGACTTATATTCGAAGTTTCGCCCTGGATATCCAAAACAATTATTTGACTTTCTACTTCCCTTGCTGCCTGTGAGAAAAGCAGCATGGGATTGCGGCACAGGCAATGGTCAATTAGCCGTTACATTGTCCAAATATTTTACCGAAGTATATGCCACCGATATAAGTGCGGCTCAAGTTGCCAATGCCACAAAGAAGATAAATATTTTTTATTCTGTGCAAAGCGCAGAAGATACTATGTTGCCGGATAATAAATTTGATTTGATAACGGTTGCCCAGGCTATACACTGGTTTGATTTTGAGAAATTTTATAGGCAGGTAAACAGAACTTTAAAGCGAGGCGGCATTATTGCTATAATAGGTTATGACGTATTCAAAATAAATAAAGAAATAGATGTATTGATTGATAAATTTTACAGGGAAACTACCGGCCCTTACTGGGATGCAGAAAGAAAATATATTGAATATCATTATTCAACAATTCCTTTTCCCTTTAAAGAAATTGATACCCCGGAATTCTCCATGAATTATTCCTGGGAGTTTGAACAGGTAATTGGTTATTTAAATACATGGTCGGCAGTGCAGCATTACATAAGAAAGAACAATGAAAATCCTGTTGATAAATTTTCTGTCGAACTTAAAAGAGTTTGGGGGAATGTTTTAAAAAGAAAAATATCGTTTCCTGTTTTTATTCGCACAGCGAGAAAGTAAGTAGCGGATCTCATCGAATGACTTGATAGCTCACTTTAGAATTTATTTTTTTCCTGGAAGGTTACAGAATTTTCATGCACACCCTGAATAACTTTTTTGCAATTCTCTGCTCCGCAGTTGCAGATAAAACTTTCCATTTCATTATTAAGAAAGGTAGTGTAGTCCAGTGTTAGCTCTTCTCCTTTCGCAATAGGTTTTACAGCAACTACGTTTAACCCTGCATATTTGGTGTTGGGGTTACATGAATGATTTTGAGGCGACCATTCCGCAGGTGCATTATCCCATAAAACATATACCTCGCTACTTACAGGCCATGCATATCTTCTGAAATTTTCGCGTTCCTCATCATTCCAGTTTTGTTCCACATATTTTTTTGTAACGAGCCTGTGTGGCTGTTCTTCACTTGCAAATATTATTTCTCCCTGTGCAATATATTTTGCTGCATAAATGCCATAACCCGCCACGGCATTACATTTTACGACATATTTCTTTTGTTTTTCAGCATGGCGAGCTATTCCTTCTTTAATAATTTTTTGCAAAAAACCTTGCTTGCCTGTAGGGTCATTCATTAATATATAATCAGCAGATCCTTCGTATCCCTTTTCATAAAATACGGAACAGGTAAAATTTATTTCGAGAAAAAATATTTCATTTTTGTCGTTAACCCTGAAATCAAGGCGGGCGTAACCCTTACCGTTAAACGCTTTAAATATTTTTGAGGCGGCTTCTTTTAACTTTTGCCCGAGTTCCGGTTCTTTACAGGGAATGTTACATTCCTCGTGGAGTTCAGATGTTTTAAGTGAGTAGGTTTTAAATTTCTTTCCTTCAGGAAAAACAAATTCAAGCGGGTTATAAACAGAGCAATTGTTTTTGTCGCCTGGTTCTGCAACTACCAAAACGGTAAACTCTCGTCCGGCAATATATTCTTCTACTAACAGTTCCTGGTAATCTTCCAGGAGTTCATCAATTTTTTTCTTTAAATTCTTTTCATTTCTCACGAGAGAATCAGCATCAATACCAAGGCTATCACCTGCTTTAGCTGGTTTTATAAATAAAGGAAATTTCAATTTCGATACTACTTCACTTCTTTGCTCAATATGTGTTACTAATACATACGCTGGCGTTTTTATTCCACATGTGTAAGCCACATATTTCATTAATTCTTTTGGGGGATCATACAATAATGGAGTAGGGCCGGTGTACGGCAAGTTTAGCATTTCAAAGGAATGTATCACATCAATTGAAGGAACCGACCATTCAAGGTATCCTTCACAAAGATTCACGAAGATGTCATAGTTCTTTTTTCGAAGCTCTTTTAATTTCTTGTAAGTGGAAAGCTTGTTCAAAAAAACATGATCAACAATATCGCCGGGAAGCAGTGAAGAAAGATTTCTTGGGGGATCATAGTATTTATAATCGACATCCGTAGTGGAGTAATCAGGCTGCAACACACAAACTTTCATTGTATAATTTAAATTGAAGTTTTCTAGTTAAATAAGTTCGAGTTGTCTTGCCTTTTTTTGCTTTGTAATGTGTTTATGAGTTAAGGCATTTCTTATAATAGTAGCAATCAACGAACCAAACGAATTACCCGAAAGGCGGAGGATGGCACCTATAGAAGTAAAATTTTCGTCATCGGATAAACCACATTGTGCATTCACTTCAAGTACATACATTTTGCCGGTGTTTTTATCCATCCTAATATCAATACGGCCGTAGCCTTTTCCTCTCACCGCTTTATAAGCATCAAAGCTTATTTTGCAGATATTTTTTAAGAGCGATTGATCCGGCGTCCGGTAATTATAAAAATCCTCATTATTGTTTATCGGCGTTTCGTCTTCATAAATTTCCCAAAGTCTGTCGAATGATAAAAATTTTTCATGAGCTGGCAGTGAATTATTAAATTCCCTTTCAACAGGCATGTAAATCTTACATTCTCTAATATTAGCACCACTGCCCACTATAAGCGTTGTAAACTCCGGGCCGTCAATAAACTTTTCTGCAAATACACCGCCATCAACCAGGTTCCATCCATGGTATCCTTGCAACAGCTTGTCATACTGTTGTAATAATTCCTTTGAATTTTTCACCACTGAATGAATGCCGACACCGAGACTTCCGCCGGAAATAGCCGGTTTTACAATAACAGGGTTACCTAACTTTTTAAAAATTGATTTGGCATCTGAAGGCTCATCTGTGATAATTTGCCAGGGCGGCGTAGCGATATTTCTTGCCTCAAAAACCTGCTTCATAATTATTTTAGAAGTGGTGGTCCGATAGAAATATTCATCTGATCCGGTAAAACAAAGGCCACTTTTTTTGAGATACCTTATAACATTTACGCCCGGTGCATTATTTATTTCATCGCCATCGCAAAGATTTATCACGACTACATTTTCCGGATTAGGGCCGGCGATAATTAAATCGATGATTGCTTTGAAATCACTGTTAGTAACCGGTTGCCATTGCCATTTTATATTTAGTTCTTTAAATGCGGCGGTAAATTCTTCTATGCTTTGTGTGTAGTCGTAATAATAGTCAAGATTCGCATCATTTGTTTCAACAAAAGGAGCTAAGACCCATACAAAAAGTTCTTTATGAAATGGAAGCATAGTTTTTTAAGATCATTTGCATGATCATACTTTTTGCAGGTGAGGTATGTTTAACTTTTGCATTATAAAATCAGTAAACTTATAATGGTGAATAACTTCCTGTGATAAAAACGACGCGCCCTGTATTTTATGAAGGCAATTGTTTGCTCCGCAAAAACAATTAAATGGCGAAGCCATTTCAAATTCTGTTGAAGGATAAAAAAATGTAAGTTCATCTCCTGATGAAATGTCTTTAAGACAACTTAATTCCATTCTCGTTGTATCGAAAAAAACATTGGGATTACAACTGTGATTAATGTATTGTAAAACTTCCGGATCAAGAATTATGTGAATTCCTTCATTAACCTGAACCGTGTATTTATTAGGGGCAGTAAGGGTTTCAGCCGCTTCAAACTTTGAAAAAACATCACCTGCTTTGTAGGAAACGGTGGCGTGTAAAGATTTTTCACCCGTTAGATTATTTTGGTAAAGTGTTGCGAAACCGTAGTGGGAAATTTTGGTTAGGTTCGGCAGAGAATAAGCAGAATAATTCATTTGGATTTTTTAATAATTTGTTTACATTTTAATAACATATCTAAATTATCTTAAAAAACATATTGAATGCAATTATATGTATGAAAACTTATTAACAAATGTGAATATAGATGCAATGTTTTATAAAGTGAAATTAAATGCATATCAATTATTGATTCAATAAAACAAAAGACTCACTGTATTAACGTTTCAATTAATTTATAATTGTTGGTATTGCACTACTTCTTCTTACACTATAAATCTCAGTGATTCCTTGTTTACCTCTTAGTTGGGTTTCTGCAATCTTTGTATAGATGTAAGATGATTTTTCCTTGATAAGTTCATCATACATTTTTTTTGAAATCAATAATTTTTCGTTGTAAAAATTACAAACTGCCTCAATGCGTGATGCCGTGTTTAAAGTATTTCCATGGTAAGCAATTTCTTTTTTGATGTCTCCAATTTCAACGACCGTTACCATTCCGATACTCATGCCCGCTTTAAAGTCGGGAATAATTCCATAAGTCGCCTTATAATACGCTGACCTCTTCGAAAGCTCATCATTAAATGCCCAGAAAGCGTCTACGCATTGGGTTACATATTTCATCTTATATCTTTCCCAGGTAAGAACCGCTTCGTCGCCTACATATTGATAAATCTGGGCATTGTAATGTTGTACCACTGCGAGGTCGTAAAAACAATCTTTTATAAAACTGCTGTAAGCGATATGCCCGAGCTTTTCAGCAATGGTGGTAGAAGACTTAAGATCCACGAACATAAATATTCTGTATTCTTCTTTAGGTTTATAAAATCTGCCGGTAACCAGTTTGACAAAATTCCCGCTTCCCAACAGCCTGGTAATTTCCCATAAAAAACTTAACGACAGGTTTACCAATAAAACATATAAATAATAAATTAAAGTAGAGGGAGATTTAATAAAATCCCAAAACCTAACGGGATTCGTTTCCATCATTCTAACCGACAGGAAATAAACAAGCGTCAGAAGTGATATAATCAGCAATTGATCAATTGCTAAACGCAACATTACTCTCCATAAGGGAATCTTTCTAAAAAAATATTTCTGAAAAACGTGATGAAGTGAACCAAAGATTACTCCGGATACAAGTGAGAAGAATGGTAATAATAAAATAGATTTTAAAAAAGTAAAATGAAAATGTGGTAGTCCTGAAACTCCTACCTGTCGCATCATGTAGAAGAATATTAATGCAATGAACCAGCCGGCTGTAAAGAATGTAACATGCTCCTTCCATTCTTTTGGAATATGCCTTCTTATATTTTTTTTAATTAAATACACTTTTAAAAAATGGTATTCTGTATATTCATTTAAATCATTTACTCAAATCTAAAAATAAATCGTATTTATATTTGTGTTCTTTGATTGATAACTATTTGTGAATTCAGGCCAACAATAACTGCTAATTAAAAATGTAAAAGCGATGTTTACAGAAAATGAACAAAAGATACTTTCGATTGATATTGGTGGTTCTAATATTAAAGCTACTGTATTAAATGCGTCCGGAACCTTTTTGGACGAGTATCAAAAATTGCCGACTCCTTCACCTGCCAATCCTGATAAAGTACTTGATGTAATTAATCAATTAGCACAAAAGTTTTCGGCGTTTGATAAAGTAGCTGCGGGCTTTCCGGGCTATATTAAAGATGGTATAGTGAAAACAGCTCCTAACCTGGGTACACCAGCATGGGCAAATTTTGATCTTGCCAAAGCGCTGGAAGATCTATTGCACAAACCGGCACTTATTGTTAATGATGCTGATTTCCAGGGACTGGCAGTTGTAAGTGGCAGAGGGCTTGAGTTAATGATAACATTAGGTACCGGCTTTGGTACAGCCTTCTTGCGCGATGGTGTTTTAATGCCGCATCTTGAAATTGCACATCACCCGGTTACAAAAAATAAAGATTACGATGAATACATAGGAGAATTTGAATTTAAAAGAATAGGCAAGAAAAATTGGAATAAACGTATGAAGAGAGTGATCGGGATTTTAAAGGTAGTTTTTAATTACGATCGGCTTTATATCAGCGGTGGCGGCGCAAAAGAAATAAATTTCAAGCTCGATGATAATATTGTTATTGCCGGTAACAGGGATGGTATTAAAGGTGGCGCCCGGCTTTGGGAACAGGAACATAAAATGAATGCCGGGAAATATGAAATGGCTAATATGTCCGAAAAAATTTAATACTTATTAAAATGAAAATAGGAATAGCCGCAGATCACGGTGGTTATGATCTTAAAGAAACAGTGTCCTCGTTTCTTAAAAACCTTGGTTATGAAATAAGTGATTTTGGTGCGTACGAATTAGACACAAAAGATGACTACCCGGATTTTATTATACCACTGGCACGGGCAATCGCAGCTAAAGAAGTAGAAAGAGGAATCGCAATATGCGGAAGCGGAGTGGGAGCGTCTGTTGCTGCTAACAAAGTTGCAGGGGTGAGGGCTGGTCTTATTCATGATCATTTTTCAGCACACCAGGGAGTTGAGGACGATGATATGAATATGATTTGTTTGGGAGGGCGTGTTACTGGCTTTATGGCGGCAGAAGAGTTAATTACAGCTTTCTTATCGGCAAAATTTATCGGCGGTGAAAGACATAAAAGACGTTTGCAAAAAGTTACGGCGCTGGAACAGAATTATAATAATGAGCGATAAAAATTTAAAAATCAATTAAAATTATTCAATGAGTCAACAATATAAAATTTTGTTCTCCGACATAGGAGGCGTATTGCTAACAAATGGTTGGGGGCAAGAATCACGCGAAGCAGCCGCGAAAAAATTCGGTATTGAGTATAATGAGATGGACTTGTTGCACGACTTTATATTTAATGTTTGGGAAATGGGCAAGATATCAATGGACGATTATCTTGATACAACCGTTTTCAATCACCCAAGGAATTTTTCCAGGGAAGAGTTTAAAGCATTTATGTTAGAGCAGTCGGTGGAGTTGCCCGGCACACTACAATGGTTAATTAAATGGAAATATAAGAATCATTTTATTAAAACAATATCGCTGAACAATGAACCGAAAGAACTGAATGAGTACCGGATTCAAAAGTATCAACTTCATAATTTTTTTGATGCATTTGTATCTTCCTGCGAGGTTGGTATGCGTAAACCTGATCCGGGTATATTCAGGTTGGCATTGGGTATCGCCCAGGCGCAACCGCATGAATGTCTATATTTTGACGATCGTCCAATGCTGGTTGAAGCTGCAAAAAAAGAAGGAATTCATGCACATCATCATACAAGTTTCGAATATACGAAGGAGATTATCAGTTCACTAATTGGCTGATTCTT
>NZ_JBMQQG010000039.1:0-14382 GCF_057362405.1 Ginsengibacter sp. | reverse complement strand
TCAATTAGTTTAATAAAGCTGATGTGGTACAATATCGCTTCCAACTTTCTTTTCCTTACGGCTGCGGGATCTTTCATTCGTAATGAGCCCGCCGCGGCGTTTCGTGGGTTGGCTAACGGCGCCAGTCCATCTTCAGCTAATGCCGCATTATACTGCCTGAAATTTTCTTTAGTCATCAAGACTTCTCCGCGCATCTCTATTAGTTTAATTCCATAATCAGAAAATTTGGCTGATAAAGGGATTGACCCTATTTGTTTAATATTAATTGTAACGTCATCACCGGCAATTCCATCGCCACGAGTAGCACCTCTTGCCAGCATATTATTTTCATAAATGAGCGAAATACTGGCGCCATCAAATTTTGGTTCGGCGCTGTAAGTAATCTGTTGTGTATCTACGAGTCCCTTTGCCCTTTTGTCCCAATCAACCAGGTCTTGGGCATCATAGCTGTTTTCCAGGCTTAACATGGGCACCAGGTGTGGAACTGTTACGAACTCTTTATTTAAACTATTACCCACTCTTTGAGTTGGAGAATCAGGGGCTATTAATGAAGGATTTTCTTTCTCCAGCTTTTCCAAACCTTTATAAAGTCTGTCGTATTCTGCATCTGAAATAAGAGGATCGTTTAATATGTAGTACCTGTATTCATGGAACTTTAAGACATTTCTTAATTCATCAACGGAACCAATATTTTTTAGCAGCTTGTTTGTTAATGCCTGTAAATCTTTTGTCTGATCTTTAGTGTACATGAATAAATTTGCTGTAAAAATAGAAATAGCCGCGGGAACTATTTTAATTCAACTAAAAAAATTTCTTCATATACCGGAAAGAAAATTTTTCTTTGTTTTTATTCAACATCAAAAATTTTTTTGCATGGTTGATTAATTGTTTAGAATAATGTGTTTATTTTACACAATAAATTGCCTGATATGAAGAAAGCTATACTTTTCTGTTGCACGCTTTTGCTTATTACTTTCCAAAGTTTTTCCCAATTATTATCATGGTCTCCCGATTTTATAAAGGAAGCTAGTACGCCTGTTGTTATTACAATGGACGCTACAAAAGGAAATCAGGGACTTCTTAATTATACGCCAACATCTGATGTGTACGTGCATATAGGAGTGATCACCAACTTAAGTACCAGTTCTTCTGACTGGAAGTATGTAAATAGCGTGTGGGGTACTACCAATCCTACGTTTCAGGCCATTTACCTTGGTAGTAATAAATGGTCCTACACGATAACCGGTGGCTTACGTACATTTTTTGGAATGTCTAACCCGGCAGAGACCATACAAAAAATAGCTATTCTTTTCAGAAGCGGAAATGGAAGCCTTAAACAATCTAACTCTGATGGATCCGATATGTATATTCCTGTCTATGACAACGGCCTGCATGCCAGAATCGATAATCCGTTTTACCAGCCGAAATATACCCGGGTTGCCGAAACAATTACCAAGACCGTTGGAGATGTATTACCAATCGTGGGAAAAGCAAGCCTGTCAGGAAGTACATTACAGACATATTTTAACGGAACTCTTTTGTCTACTATTACCGGAACTAAAGACAGTGTTGCTCCTACCATTTCAACTTTTGGGGCGCAGACCATAATTGTAAAAGCAACCAATGGCGCGAACGCAAGTAGCGACACTCTTTCTTTTTACATTCCGTCTGCTAACACAATAGCCCCGCTGCCGGCAGGGGTTTCGGATGGCATTAATTATTATGCTTCTGCAGATTCAGCTACGTTAGTTTTATACGCACCCAATAAAAATCACATCACGGTACTGGGGGATTTCAATGGGTGGACCGCCTCTCCGTCTTATCAAATGAATGAAACACCTGATGGCTTACGTTATTGGATTACTATAAAAGGATTAGCATCAGGAACAGAATATGCCTACCAGTACCGGATAGACGATAGTATCCAGGTGGCCGATTATAATACCGAAAAAGTGCTTGATAAAAATGTCGACCCCGGTATCCCGTCAACCACTTATCCGGCGCTGAAAACCTTCCCTGTTCAGGCTAGTGGTACGCTTGCGAGTATTATTCAAACAGGCCAAACTCCTTATAACTGGCAGGTTACTAATTTTTCAAAACCAGATAAAAGAAATCTTGTGATTTATGAATTATTGGTTCGTGATTTTGTAGCTGCAGGAAATTGGCAGACTTTAACGGATACATTGAACTATCTTAAAAAGTTGGGCATAAACGCAATTGAAGTAATGCCATTCAACAATTTTGAAGGGGCCAGCAGTTGGGGATATAATCCTAACTTTTATTTTGCTCCTGATAAAGTTTATGGAACTGAAACCGCATTAAAACAATTCATCGACGCTTGTCACCAAAACGGTATGGCAGTCATAATGGACATGGTACTAAATCATTCGTTTGGATCATCACCTATGGTGCAGATGTATTTTGACAATATCAATAATATTCCGGCGGCAAACAATCCATGGTTTGCACAGCACTATACACATGCTTATGATGTGGGTTACCAATTTAACAATGCCACAACCGCCACCAAAGAATTCAGAAAAAGAGTGATCGCCTATTGGCTAGAAAATTATCATATAGATGGCTACCGTTTTGATTTGGCAAAAGGCTTTACACCCACCAACACGTGCGATGCCATTGGTAATAATTGTAATACAACAACATTCGCCAATTATGACCAGCAAAGGATAAATATTTGGGATACACTTTACAACTATCAGCAATCAGTTTCTCCCGGCAGTTATACGATACTCGAAATGTTTGCAGATAATAACGAGGAGCAGGTATATTCCGCAGGTGGAATGATGACGTGGGGCAACATGAACTATAACTTTAACCAGGCAACAATGGGTTATAATACTGATTGGGATTTTAGTGGAGGCATCTATACTAATCGCAGTTTTTCTAATCCTACTCTTGTTACTTACCAGGAAAGCCATGATGAGGAAAGATTAATGTGGAAAAATGAACAATATGGAAACAGCAGTGGCGCTTATAATATAAAAGATACTGTAACGGCATTAAATCGAAATGCAATGGCGGCAGCCTTTTGGGCCTTAATACCCGGTCCTAAAATGTTATGGCAATTTGGCGAATTGGGCTATGATTATTCTATTAATACCTGTGCCGACGGCGTTACCATTAATAATAACTGCCGGCTGGATACAAAGCCAATAAAATGGAATTACCTCCAAAATGCGAATAGAAAATCTTTGCATGATATTTATAGCGGCTTATTAAAACTTAGAACAACGCCTGCATATCTCTCAACATTTACTACCGGCACAATTGCATATAATTTATCAGGAGCTTTCAAATGGATGGAAGTTTATGATAATAATCTGAAGGTTGTTGTGATCGGCAACTTTGACGTAGTTTCTCAAACGGGTTCAGTTACTTTTCCCAGTGCAGGAACCTGGACTGACTATTTAAATGGTGCACAAATTACTGCGACCGGCGTTTCACAATCTTTTACATTACAACCAGGAGAGTATCATGTGTACCTGAACGCAGATATCGTGTTGCCGGTAACGTTAGTAAGTTTTAGTGGTAAAAATAATGGAAATACAAATGTATTATCATGGAAAGTTGATAACGAAAACGATTTAAATTATTATGAATTGCAGCAAAGTATTGATGGAAGAAATTTCGCCTTAGTCGCACAAATTGCAGTTTCTGCAAATAACAATTATTCTTATGCTGACAATGTTTCATCTGCCGCATCATTGGTGTATTATTACCGTTTGAAGATGGTTGATAAAGAAGGTAATTTTAAATACAGCCCGGTTGTAAAGATAAGCGTGCGGGCAAAAGGAAAATTCGCAACTGTACATCCTAATCCGTTTAAACAGAAAATAGAATTGACCGTTGAGTCCTTAGTTCCTGACAAGGCAACTCTTATTATAAATGATATTGACGGCAGGCAATTATACAGGCAAATTAAGAATGTGTCCGCCGGAACAAATGTAATAGAAATAAACGATGCTGGTAGGTTCTCCAAAGGTATATACCTCCTTACCGTCATAGAGTCGCAGCAAATACAAAGTATCAAAATATTAAAAGGAAATTGATAAATTTTTTATGAAGACTATACTGTATTCATTTTAAATAATCTCTTTATACCCATAAATTTTATATGCACTATGGCCAAAACGTTACATGATAATTCTCACAAGAACATTAAGACCTTTAAAGTTATTCAATCTGAAGTACAAAGTATCAACCGCGTCGCTTTATCGGTGGATTGCGTAATTTTTGGATTTGATGAGAACAAGCTAAAAGTTTTGTTGATTCGTTCGGACCTGAAAAAGTACCAGAGTAAATGGTCCCTACTTGGCGACCTGGTGAAGCCGGATGAAGACCTTGACACTGCGGCCTATCATATATTAAAGCAACGTACAGGCCTAAACGATGTTTACCTGGAACAAGTACATACGTTTGGGGATGTTAACAGGCACCCGGCGGGACGCGTGGTTACTGTTGCTTATTGTTCTCTTATAAATGTTCAACACCACAAATTAAATATACTTGATAACGAATTGCACTGGCATGAAGTTGAAAGTGTCACAGATCTTGCCTTCGATCATCAAAAAATATTTGAGAATTGTTACACCTGGTTGCAGAAGAGAGTACAGGAACATCCTCTTGGTCTCAGCCTGCTGCCCAATAAATTTTCTTTACGGGAGTTACAAAATCTTTATGAAGCCATTCTAAATATTAAACTTGACAGGAGAAATTTCAGGAAGAAATTTTTTGCAATGGATTTCCTGGTAGATATGGGAGAAGACGAACAAAACGTGCCTCATCGGCCCGGTAGGTTATACAAGTTTGATTATGAAAAATATGAAAGAAAGAAGAAAACCTGGTCAGGTATAGATTTTTAAACTTTTGTGACAAAACATTGAACCATGATGAGCTGATTATGAAAATATGACCAATGTCATAAGAAAACCTGACCACTTATCCATTAAATAAATTTTTTTTATTGCGAACTATATTTAAGTTTGTGTAAATTTTACACATTACCAAACTGTAGAATTATTCCTCTTAATTAAAAACGATTGTTGCTATGAGAATAAGCATCCCTCTAATGTCAAAGCGCATATGTGTTTTGATTTTATCGATCCTGTTTTCTTTTGTTGCTAATGCGCAGAACACAATAAAAGGTATTGTTAGTTCAAAAGATGGCTCGCCTCTTCCGGGCGTTAGCGTTATTGTAAAAGGAACCAAAGTTGGAACCCAAACCGCTGCTGACGGGAGTTTTACGATATCAGTGCCACAAAATTCGAATACGCTCGTTGTGTCGGCAGTTGGCTATGCCCGCCAGGAAGTTCGAATTGGCGGACAATCCTCCATTAACGTAACGCTCGAAACGGCTGCTTCAACTTTAACTGATGTTGTGGTTATTGGTTATGGTACCGCGAAGAAAAAGGACTTAACCGGATCAATAGCGCAGGTTACCTCAAAAGATTTTCAAAAAGGAAATATTGTTTCGCCCGACCAATTAATTGCCGGTAAATTGCCTGGAGTAGAAGTTACCTCCAACAGCGGCGCCCCCGGTTCAGGTAGCACTATTAGAATAAGAGGCGGCGCATCATTAAATGCAAGTAATGATCCACTTATTGTAATAGACGGAGTACCATTGGACAATAATGGTATATCGGGCGCTGCAAATCCATTAAGCCTTATCAATCCAAACGATATCGAATCGTTCAGCGTTTTGAAAGATGCATCAGCTGCGGCCATTTACGGGTCAAGGGCATCTAACGGTGTTATTATAATTACCACAAAAAAAGGAAGAGTTGGAAAACCGGTAGTAACCTTTAATACAACTTTTGCGGTTGCAAAAATTGAAAAGAAAGTATCAGTACTTTCTCCTGAACAATTCAGATCATTTGTTCAGACGCATGGTTCAGCGGAAAGTGTAAAATTATTAGGGCAATATAATACGGACTGGCAGAATCAAATTTATCAAACTGCAATCAGCACCGATAATAATTTAAGTGTAAGTGGCGGCTATAAAAATATGCCTTATCGTTATTCAGTAGGTTATCTCAATCAGGAAGGAATATTAAAAACAGATAAACTATCGCGCTATTCATTTGGTGCCAATATTTCTCCACGGTTTTTTGATGATCATTTAAAAATAGATTTAAATGTGAAGGCTTCTGTTAGTGAAACAAGATTTGCCAACCAGGGAGCAATTGGTGCTGCGGTTAATTTTGACCCAACAAAGCCGGTTTATTCAGGCAGTAAAAGGTTTGGAGGATATTTTGAATACCCAGATTCCACGAGTGTAACAGGACTGAAATCTTTGGCGCCGTTGAACCCGGTGGGTTTATTGTTTCAAAGAAGAGATTTAAGTGAAGTGAGAAGAAGTATTGGCAACGCACTAATTGATTATAAAGTTCATTTTTTGCCGGACCTGCATGTAAACATGAATCTTGGATACGATGTTGCAACAGGACTTGGGACCATTTTTGTTCCGGATAGTGCAGCCTCGGACTATGAACGTACACCTGACAAAAAACATGGTGGTATTGACAACAAGTATCGGCAGACAAAGGCAAATACATTATTTGAATTTTATTTGAATTATGCAAAAGATATCAGCTCAATTAAAAGCCACATAGATGTTGTTGCGGGATATGCTTATCAGAATTTTTTAACAACCAATTACAATTTTGCTGATTATACTGCCGACGGTATTATGGTACCTAATAGTACTCCCAATTTCCCATTTGATAAGCCAGAAAATACCTTAATATCTTATTACGGACGTTTAAATTATTCTTTTAACGGGAAATATTTTTTAACAGGTACTATAAGAACGGATGGCTCCTCCAGGTTTAATCCAAGCAACAGATGGGGTGTATTCCCTTCCGGATCATTTGCATGGAAAATAAAAGACGAGGGTTTTCTAAAAAATTCGTCAGCTGTATCCGATCTTAAATTGAGGTTGGGTTATGGCACTACTGGGCAACAGGACGGCATAGGCGACTATGATTATATTTCGTATTATAGCCTGAGTAATAAGCAAGCCCAATATCAGTTAGGAAATACTTTTTACCAGGTTTACAAGCCATCTGGTTACTACTATAATAGAAAGTGGGAGCAAACAGCTACATACAATGCAGGCCTTGATTTTGGATTTATTAATAATAGAATAACAGGTTCTGTAGATTACTACTATAAATTAACTACAAATTTATTAAATCAAATCAGCCAACCCGCAGGATCGAACTTTAGTAACAAAATTGTTGCTAATGTGGGAAGTATGAAAAACTCTGGAGTTGAAGTTTCACTAAATCTGATACCTGTAAGGACAAGGGATGTAACCTGGAACGTAAACCTAAATGGTACTTATAACACAAATAAGATCACTAAGCTCACTATTTCATCGGATCCTAATTTTGCAGGAAATCAATATGGAGGAATCTCCGGGGGCGTAAATAGTACAATTCTAATAAATGCAGTTGGACAGCCAAGAGGTTCTTTCTATGTGTATAAACAGGTATACGATGATAAGGGAAACCCGATCGAAGGCGTTTATGCAGACCTTAACAGGGACGGAATTATTAATGGTACAGATTTATATACCTATAAAAGTGTAGACCCCAATTACTTATTCGGAGCAAGTAGTAGCGTTAACATTAAAAACTGGAGCGCCGGATTTGTATTAAGGGCGGATTTAGGTAACTATATGTACAATAATATTTTTTCGAGTACGGGGATTATCCGGAATATTATTAATCCTCTGAGTTATTTAAGTAACGGATCGACTAATGTATTAGCAACAAATTTTACAGGAAACGGAGACAAAGCAGTTCTCACCGATTACTATGTGCAAAATGCTTCTTTTCTCCGATTGGATAATATTAATGTAGGGTACACCTTTGGGAAAATACTTCATAATATCGGCACGCTAACGGTTACGGGTAATGTTCAGAATGTTTTTGTTGTTACTCAATATAAAGGGCTCGATCCTGAGATAAATGGAGGTATTGATAATAACTTTTATCCAAGGCCACGTACTTATAGCATCGGACTCAATGTATCCTTCAGATAAGACTAATAATAATTTTAAAATAATTATATGAAACAAAATGTTTTTAAAATAATTGCCTCAGTTGGTTTACTTGGCGCTGTATTTACTTCCTGCAATAAAGATTTGAATAGGATTCCAACTAATGATAAAACAGCAGACCAGGTTTATACAACTCCTGCCGGTTACAAACAAGCATTTGCAAAATTATATGCCGCATATGGTCTTACAGGAAATATAGGACCTGCAGCGCCTTGTTTTCAGTGCGGCGACATAAACGGAATCGACGAAGGCTTTTCTGATTTTCTCCGCATGTATTTCCAGGCAGAGGAGTTGTCAACAGATGAAGCCGTTATAGCATGGGGTGATATTGGAATACAGGATTTTCATAACATGAATTGGTCATCGAGTAATCCATTCATAACAGGATTGTATTACCGATGCTATTTTCAAATTACCTTATGTAATGAGTTTCTCCGCCAGTCAACTGACGCAGTCGTAAGCAGCCGTGGGATTACAGGAACTGATGCAGACGAAATAAAAAAATATAGAACTGAAGCCCGGTTTTTGCGGGCATACCAGTATAGTATCATCATGGATTTGTACGGTACCGGTCCGTTTGTAACAGAAGATGATGCGCCACTTGGTACATTTTTACCTAAACAGGCATCACGGGCACAACTTTTTAATTATGTAACAACTGAATTAATGGCCATTGATCCTGATTTAGCTGCTCCAAAAACAAATGAGTACGGCAGAGCGGATCAGGCTGCAGATTGGGCACTATTGGCACGCACTTATTTGAATGCCGAGGTCTATACAGGTACTGCGAAATATGATTCTGCCATTATTTATTCTCAAAAAGTAATTAATGCAGGATATTCACTGATACCCGACTACCGCCAGCTAATGCTCGCAGACAATAATTTAAACACCAATGAATTTATCCTGACGATCAATTATGACGGCATAAAAACTCAGGGTTACGGTGGAACTACCTATTTGACTCACGCGGAAAACGGTGGTTCAATGCCCGGCTCAATAACCGGAGTTGGAGGTGGTTGGGGTGGACTAAGAACTACGAAAGCACTTCCCGGTCTTTTTACAAATCCTAATGATCAACGAGCAGAATTTTATACATCAGGGCAAAGTTTGGAAATTGCAGATCAAACTCAATTTCCTAATGGATATGCTGTAATAAAATACAGGAACTTAAACCGCGACGGATCTCACGGAAGCAGCCTGGATTTTGCAGACGTAGATTTTCCGATTTTCCGGTTAGCAGAAATGTATCTTATCTATGATGAAGCCTTTTTACGGGGTGGTGCCGGGGCCGATAATGCAACAGCGTTATCCTATTTCAATAAGTTGCGCACAAGAGCTTATGGAGGAAGCACGGAGGGCAACGTTTCGTCAATTGATCTTAACCTAATTCTTGATGAAAGGTCAAGGGAATTATATTGGGAAGGTTTTCGAAGAACAGACTTGATTCGCTATGGCAGGTTCACCACCGGAACATATTTGTGGCCATGGAAAGGAGGCGTTGCCGGGGGGCGTGCAGTTGAAGATTTCAGAAATCTTTATCCTTTACCATCCAGCGATGTTTCAGCCAATACTAACTTAAAGCAAAATCCAGGTTATTAATTAAAATATTATAACGTCATGAAAAGAATATCTAAAATATTTATCTTTTCTGCCCTAATTCTTTCGGGAATGTGGGCATGTAAAAAGGAAGAAAATCGGGTTATATTCCAGGGCGGTACTGCCCCGGTTTTGACAGCTTCGATTGCAGACAGCATCCCGCTTTCCTATGCAACCCAGGATAATCAGGCGCTTCAGTTATCCTGGACGAATCCTAATTATCAATTTAATACCGGCATCAGTTCCCTGGATGTAGATTATAATATTGAAATCGATACTGCCGGATCCAATTTTACTAATCCGAAAAGAGCAATTATTTCCGTTGGTACTAATTTGTCTCAAAAATTCTTGCAAAGTGACATTAATACTTATTTGTTTAGTCAGCTTAAACTACAAACAGGTGTAAGTCATAATATAGAAATGCGTGTTACCGCCGCTTTTGTTGGTGGGCAGGAACCATTGATGTCCAACGTTCTGAAGTTTGCGGCAACGCCGTATGCTATACCACCAAAAGTTACACCACCAGCCTCCGGCAATCTTTATATAGTAGGCAGCGCAGTTGCGGGTGGCTGGAATAATCCTCTGACTAACCCAGTCACGCAGCAATTTACCAGGGTAAGTACAACTGATTATCAGTTGACAACAGCGATTATTGGTGACGGTGAATATAAATTTATTTCGGTTAATGGCTTGTGGGACTCTGATAAACAATGGAGCATTGCTAAAGAACAAGCTTCAGGAGACCCTTCTACATTTAATTATGACCTCAAATTAAATGGCGGAAATTGCAGAGCTCCATTGGCAAGTGGTACTTATAAAATTGAGGTTGACTTTCAATCAGGGAAAGTAACTCTTACAAAACAATAAATTTCCATAAAAGACAATTATGAAAAATATATTCAAACTACTTTTTGCAGTTATTTTATTAACTGCATTTGGTGCCTGCAAAAAGATTGCTGACCTGCCTCATTATGGAAATGGGGTTGCACCTACGCTCACAGCATCTACAACAACTATTGCTCCTACTGCGGCAGACTCATCAAAGACGGTGCTTACGCTTAGCTGGAGCAATCCGAAATACGCAACCGATTCATCGCACCAGAAATTTATTGTTGAGATGGATTCTGCCGGAAGAAATTTTACTCATGCCGTTAATTTTGAAGTGGATGGCCCTCTAAATGTTTCATTCACCGGGAACCAATTGAATAATGTATTGGCCGGTTTTGGTTTTTCTCCTGGCAGCCCTTTCAGTGTTGATATCCGGCTTACTTCTTCTTACGCCAATAACAATGAACAATATAAATCCAATGTTGTAACGGTAACAATGACGCCATATTTGGTTCCAATAACGCTAACTCCATCATCAACTTCGCCAATAGTATTGGATGTGTCTAATGCCACCAGTAATGCCATATCATTTACCTGGAATGCCAGCGGATACGGCAACAACACGATAAGTTATGCGCTGCAATTAGACACGGCCGGAGATAATTTTGCTCATCCGCAGGTAATAAAATATGATCAGAAATTAACCTCAGGTATATTGGTAAACGACTTGAACTCCATGGCCATTGCAGCGGGAGTATCCGGCGGATCAACCAAGAATGTAGAGTTTAGAATAGTAAGCTATTTGGGAAGCACTTATACTACACCGTTAGTTAAGTCAAGTGTCGTGAGTATCAGCATCACAACATTTACTCCCATTCCGCCGACCTTATATATAGTTGGCGATGCAACGCCTGGTGGCTGGAGCAACCCGGTCCCCTTACCGTCTCAGCAATTTACAAGGCTGGATGCGGTTTCGTTTGGTATAGTGATAAACCTTACGGCGGGAAAGAGCTATTTATTATTACCGGTAAATGGAGATTGGGGGCACAAATATGGCGGTGCCAGCGCGACAGGTGGGACCTTATTAGCGGATGGTGCCGTTCCCGGTTCTAATACACCGGCGCCTTCAACAAGTGGTATGTACCAGATTGTAGTGAATTTCCAAACGGGTACTTATACTGTTTCTCCTTTCACCATGACCATTCCAAGCAACTTGTATATTGTGGGTGATGCCACTGCAGGTGGTTGGGCTAATCCTGTACCGACTCCGTCACAACAATTTACCCGGATTGACGCAGTTTCGTTTGGGATAATTGTTGATTTAACAGCAGGTGGAAGCTATTTGTTTTTACCGTTGAACGGAGATTGGGGTCACAAATATGGAGGTTCAAGCGCTACCGGCGGAACACTGCTGGCAGATGGTGCCGTTCCTGGTTCTAATACACCAGCTCCTGCTGCCAGTGGTACTTACCAGATTATTGTTAATTTCCAAACGGGAACTTATACGGTAACTCCGTTTACCGGAGCACTTCCCGTTCCGACCAATTTGTACATTGTAGGGGATGCAACAGCAGGAGGTTGGAACAACCCTGTCCCTGTACCTTCCCAACAATTCACACGTGTTAATCTTACTGATTTCCAATTGACGGTTAATTTATCTTCAACAGGAAGCTATTTGTTCTTACCGGTCAATGGAGATTGGAGTCATAAATACGGAGGGACAGGCGCAACTGGCGGGTCAATTTTATATGATGGAGCTGTCCCAGGGTCTAATACACCGGGACCCGCTGTAACGGGCAATTACCTGATAGATGTAAATTTTGCAACAGGTAAATACACCGTTACAAAGCAGTAGTTTTGAAGCTAATGAGTTTATAAAGCCAGTTCAAAGTACGAGCTGGCTTTTCTTTTCTAATTATCTTGAAACCTTATGATTCTAAAATTTCTGTAAAGCCAATTAAGCTGTATTATAAAGTAACTTTATAATTTCAATAAGACTACTGATTTGCGAAATACAATTGTTGAAGTGCTCTCTAAGAAAATGCATAAATATTATCTATGAAAATATTTTTCATTCTTCTCTTTTTTATAGGAATAAGCAGCAGTTTTAGTTGTAAAAAAAATTCAACACACACTGCCCCTCCTTATACAGATATATTGCCCGTTGACACAACACATCACGTAGACACCTTACCCGTTCTTAATACTTTTTTTGCAAAAGGAGCAGACGTTAGCTGGATTACACAAATGGAATCGGAGGGTACGCAATTTTATAACCGAAGCGGTGTTCAACAAGATATTTTCCAGGTTTTAAAAAGCGAAGGTATCAATTCAATCAGGCTTCGTGCATGGGTAAATCCCACTGATGATTACAATAACATTGCTGATGTAGTTGCTAAAGCTATTCGTGCAAAAAATGCAGGCATGAAAATTATGATTGATTTTCACTATAGCGATACCTGGGCAGACCCCGGCCATCAAACGACTCCTGCTGCATGGGCCAATGAAAATATTAGCGACTTACAAATTTCAGTTTATGATTACACCGTTAGTGTTATGGATTCATTGAAGATAAATGGAATTTTTCCTGACTGGGTGCAGGTTGGAAACGAAACCAATGATGGTATGCTGTGGCCTTTGGGGAAGGCTTCAGTTAATATGGCGAATTTTGCATTGCTTGTAAACGCGGGATATAATGGCGTAAAATCAGTAAGCGACAGTTCAAAAGTTATTGTTCATATTTCCAATGGATATGATAATACTTTATTTCGTTGGATGTTTGATGGTTTAAAAAGCAATGGAGTAAAATGGGATATTATCGGCATGTCGCTTTACCCGCCAGCCAATTCATGGAGTACCTACAATATTCAATGCCAGAGTAACGTGAGCGACATGATTGCCAGGTATAACAAACCTGTTATGATATGCGAAGTGGGTATGAGTTGGACAGATTCAAGCGCCTGCAATTCTTTCATAAGTGATCTCATTGCAAAAACAAAATCGGTTAGCGGAAACAAAGGGTTGGGCGTTTTTTACTGGGAGCCCGAAGCATATAATAACTGGCAGGGCTACTCGCTGGGAGCTTTTGATAATTCAGGTAGACCCACTATTGCATTGGATGCGTTTAAATAAGATCGGCGATATTTTTTTGAACGATGGTTTACACTAAAATTAGCTTTTATGAAAAGAATCTTTCGTCAAATATTGGTTGTTTCGACGTTGTTGTTATGTTCAAATAAATTCTGTTCTGCGCAATATATCCTGTCGGGCAGGCAGGTTAATTTTGATAACGATTGGAAATTTCATTTGGGAAACGCTTCAGATGCTTCAAAAGATTTCAACTATTCCATCGCAAATATATTCTCTAAAACCGGCAAAGGAGATGGTAGCGCAGTAGATATAAAATTTAATGATAGCTCATGGCGAACATTAAACGTTCCTCATGATTGGGCTGTAGAACTTCCTTTTGTGAATTCACCCAATTTTGATGTAATGGCTCACGGCTATAAGCCCGTTGGCGGCCTTTTTCCTGAAACAAGTATCGGTTGGTATCGAAAACATTTTTTTGTTGATAGAAAAGATTCTGGCCAGCGTTTTCAAATTCAGTTTGATGGAATTTTCCGCGATGCAAATGTTTGGATTAATGGAATTTATCTTGGGAATAATAAAAGTGGCTACATAGGTTTTGCATACGACATCACGGATTTTATTAACTATGATAAGGAAAATATTATCGTTGTAAGGGTTGACGCTACGCAATATGAAGGATGGTTCTATGAAGGTGCCGGCATTTATCGCCATGTATGGCTTAACGAATACAACAACGTACACATTGGGAACAGCGGAACTTTTGTTTACACAACTGTCGT
>NZ_JBMQQG010000038.1:0-97381 GCF_057362405.1 Ginsengibacter sp. | reverse complement strand
GATATGAACGGAAACAGAGTAGATCTAATTAACGCTTTTTATGATAATGAAAGGTTCAGGTGGTATGTAAATGATATTGAAAATGGAGATGCTGTTAATGGTAAAATAAACTTTGCTGGGTTTACGCCTCACGGGAGACTTGCAAATTACGTTGCGCCGACAACGCCACCACCGGTCAACCCGGTTAAGATTACCGTAGAAATGGACGGCCCCATTACATTAAACAACGGCATTACAATGAGCAAAGTATCTACCAGTGCTCATATCACTGTTATAGGCGATCAATATCATTTTACATTCATCCATATTGATGAAAACGGATGTTATTTTTTGGTTGATTCTTCCAGTTGCATTTTAAATATGCAGAAGCATGATGTAACTGTATCCAATATCAAAAATTATCCGCCCTGGAGTGATTGGCCACCCAGTTGCGATGGCTGCCGGTGGCAATGGACCAATAAAGAAAGCTTAAAAGGATTAGTTGAAATTACCGGGATCGCTTCTTCTCAAATTACTCAGGCAGATGACACGCATCCTCTACCAAATGTAAACATCAGCTTTTCCCCGTCGACAGGCAACACACCTTCAGCAAGAGTTAGCTGCCCGCGGAGTTCTCCTATCACGGTGCCGAGCAAGCCTTTCCCTGCAAGCCCACAGGACATCAATTTTGATATTGATGGAGATGATGTGATTATTCATGCTGCAGGAAAAACAGGCCGGAATGAATTGGTGATCCAGGGTAATAAAGAGAAAGCAATACTTTATATATATAAACTATGAGAGTGTTTGCAATAAGGTAAAAAAATTTGAAAAAATTCCACCGCTTTTATTAAAACCCGATAATTAACGTTATGCCAGCTATGGGAAATTTCTGAAAAGTTCTGCACTGGCATAACGCTTTTACAACTTGCTTTCACCCTTTCGGGTGATTTTTGAAAATGCTGTTAGAATCACTGTTTCGGGGTATTGACTGGCGCATACGGGTTTTATATTTTTGGATAAGATACTTAATTGTTTAACCCTTCTCAATTAGATTAATAAATAATCATGTTTCGTAAATGATTTATGAAAAACTAATAAGATGAGAAAGTTTCTAAATTCCGGTTTTTTAATTTCGGTTATTTTGTCCGGTTTACCCGCATTCTTATTACATGCTCAGACAAGAATTAAACGTGGGCCAAAATACGACACGATCATTCGCAAACATGTAACAAAGCCTTTTGTAAAACCAACAATAAAACCAGGGATCTTTTTGCCGGTTCCGGAGTTCATCAACCAGCCATATTATTATGACAGTGATCATAATACTTTGATTAAACTGGAAAACGTGATGGCTCAATTGAATACTAAAAAGAAAACATTTGGTCTCAAAGGCATCAAACAATTTTTGAGTATGGACGGCTCTTCGTCTAAAGTTCGTTTCACGACAAAAAAGAACATTGAATTTTTTATAAAGACCAGCGGCGATGTAATCGATCTTACCTCATACATTAAGCTTTACCAGTTTTTACCTGCCGATCAAAAAAGAGCTGTAATTATCAATACAAAAGAAGGTGTACTGAATGATAAGGAGGAAGCAAAAGGCAAACAAATAAACATCAGCGTGAAATCCATTTCAAAGGATAATTACCAGGTGCAACTTCCTGAACAAATGCAAGCGGGAGAATACGGTTTTGTATGGGTAAAAAACATGGACCTAAAAGAATTTACCGTTTTTGCTTTCGGTATCGATTGGAAGACCAGCGATTAATATGGCTTATTCTATAACAATATAACGGATACGACTATTCTAAAAATTAAAATTTTTTTTATGCGAAAACTTATTATTTATTTATTGTTTTTAAGCCCTTTATTTTGTTCAGCCCAGGGCCTGGGTATCGGGCTAAAGGCCGGTTATAATTTTGCCAATGTCAGCAATGCATCTTCTATAAACAACAGTAGCCGGGCGGGGTACTTATTTGGGATATTTCTCGCCCCGCAAACCAAAGGCATTATTACGTCGAGGCACGAATTCATTTACTCGAGGCAGGGATATAATTTTGATAATGGCACAACAACCGGCAATGTCAACCTAGACTATATCATCATACCTCAAATGCTGGGCATCAACATTACAAAATTTGTTCAATTGCAATTAGGAATGCAAATGGCTTTTTTGCTAAATGCCAAAGCTGATAGTGCCAGCAAGAATGGCGGCAGTACGGGCAGTTATCCATCTGTTATGGGGTACTATAACCAATTTGACTATGGCTTTGGCGCCGGGGTGGAACTTCACCCGGTATTGGGTTTGCTTGTTGGAGCCAGGTACAATGTGAGCCTCAATAAGATGTATAAGGGTCTTCAAACCGGGGAGATGCCATCCTTTTCCAGCGCTGACGCAAAAAATAATGTTGTGCAGATTTTCGCCGGCTGGATTTTTGGGAAAAAGAGCAATTCAAAAAAGAAAAATTAATCACCTTCTCAGAATAATCAATAGTTATGAAAAAGATATCTTTTTTAGTCATCTCTTTACTGACAGTTTCCATAATTTATTCGCAAACTTATCCCGATCCGGAATTTACTAACGAGCCCTACTACCTGCAAAAAAAAGATACCACTTATAAATTGGTAAGGCTCGAAAAGGGCACATCCACCATGGAAACAAAAACAAAACTTGCCGGCTTTGGCGGATCGGAAACAGTATATACAATGGATGGCAACTCGTCGTCCGTGCGTATTAAGGCAGGTAATATTCCTTCATTTATAGTTTCCGCTGGTGCCGGGTCTTCAAAGAGTACAGGATCCGATCATTCGGATTCTGTTATGCGTGCCAATGGAGTTGACCCTAACCTGATTCAGCAGGCAATGGGCGGCATGATGGATCCTGCAACGAGGTATACATTATACAAATCAGAATCAGGAGGTGGCCAAAGAATTATTTTGATTCAAAAAACTCATGGAGGACCTTTTGCAAGTAAAAAGGTAAAAGTGAGTGAAAAGTTTACATTCAGTGTTAAACAAATCCGTGAGGGTTATTGGGAATTAATTCCCGACAAAATGCTGCCACCCGGTGAATATGCATTTTCAGCACTCGATAACTCAGCGAGTTCTGCAAGGGGGCCTGGTGTTTTACTATTTGCTTTTGGCATTGATTGAGCAATTTCTCTACCTGCCTTTGAATGCACAGCTAACGAAAAGGCATAGACGCAAAATATTATTAATTGTAATTCAGCAATTGGCCGTTATCTTTTCTACAACTTGATGATGTCTATTCTTTAAGGAAGCTTTGCGCCGAACCATCTGCAAATTTGATAACATAAGTTCCTTTTGGCAGTGCATGTACATCTACCTGTTGTTGTGCGCCGGTTATTAAAATATTTTGAACAAGCCTTCCGTCGGCTGTATACAGCGAAGCGGTCGTTTTTATAAGCTTATCGCCGCCCGTGTTGATATTGAGTGCCCGTATTGCCGGGTTAGGGTAAAGGGTTATTCGAGCCGATGCATCACTGTTAATCCATATAATCTGACTATAGGTAAACCTGTCATCAATATCCACCATCTTAAGTCGGTAAAATAATTTACCATTATAATTGCCATTATCGTTAACAGCGTATTTATTATTGCCATTACCTGCAATAGTACTAACGGTAGCTATTTTAGTAAACTTTACTCCGTCGCTGCTTCGCTCCAGCTCAAACGATTTTGTATTTACTTCACTTGCTGTTTGCCATTGCAAATGGTTAAAGCCCATCTGTTTGATCCCGCTAAAATTTAGCAGGCGTAGGGGCAAGAGAGGTGAAGTATTCTTATAATATATAATAGTTCCATACTCTTCGCCGATAAAAAGATCCTGATCGCCATCGCCATCTATATCCACAAAACTGGGTACAGAAAGACTTCCAATATCCACTCCATTCAACGGATTATTTACCCCGGTCTGTGCAACAAGAACCGGTGCAGCAGCTGTTCCGGTATTTTTATAGTAGTAAAGGGTTCCATCACCGGATCCAATAAAAGCATCTTTATCTCCATCACCGTCTATGTCTACAAAAACTGGAGTGGAATAGGTGCCAACAGACACCCCGTTTAGAGGGTTATTTGCGCCTGCCTGTAACACAAAAACAGGAGAAGTAGACGTGCCGGTGTTTTTGTAATATAGAATTGTTCCATCATCCTGGCCTATAAAAGCATCCTGGTCACCATCATTGTCAATATCTACAAAAGTGGGGAACGAATACATGGTAACGCTTACAGCGTTAAGTGGATTATTAACTCCGGTTTGTGCAACGAAGACCGGTGCTGTTACAGTACCTGTATTTTTGTAATAGCTAACCGTGCCGTAAAATGAGCCTACAAAGAGATCCTTGTCGCCATCGCCATCTATATCTACAAAAACAGGAGCAGACCCAGAGCCCACGGAGACTGCATTAAGGGGGTTTGCACCGCCCGTTTGTTCAACAAATATCGGTGCGGATGCAGTGCCGGTATTTTTAAAATAGTGAACGGTACCATTGACTTCGCCCACGAACGCATCCTTATCTCCATCGCCATCTATGTCCACAAATGTGGGTGCTGAATAATAACTAACACTCACGCCATTAAATGGATTGTTCGCACCGGTTTGCAAAGCAAAAGTTTGTTGAGCTGATGCGGGAGTTGCAACACTAAGCCCCGCAGCGATACAGGCGGCAGCCACGGAAGATTTTACGGATATACCTAACTGTTTTGCATACCTGCAAATTCGGTTCCATATTTGCTTTTTCTTTTGTTGGGTATAGCTGGCAAATTTTCCTGACCGGATATTTTTTTCCAGCCTTGCCAATGCCTTATAATAATTATGGGTTGTTGGGTAAAACTTTGTATTCAAAATACTAGGGAGTTTGATTGGTAAAGTAGATATGCCGTAAGATAATTAAATTATTCGTTCAAAAATTATTTTTCGGGTTGATCTGCCCAAAAAACTGCATCTGGCGAATGCAAGGCCAGGCGATTTCGTCTTCTGTAACAAGAGTCATTGTGGTTTGGTCTATTACCAGTCCCAACGGTTTACCAAAATCCCGCGAGTCATTTGTTATAAAGTATTTTAGGCAAAAATATTACTGAACAATATTAAAACCCTCTTCGTTGATTGTTTTTATAATAAAATCAGTAAGATGTTTTGCAGATTGTTCAGGAGTTTCCGCGTGAGTTTTAATTTTTAGATCAGGATCAACAGGCACTTCATATGGATCGCTGATACCTGTGAAGTGCTTGATATGATCCGGGTGCCCTTCAGGTAAAAGTGCCCGGCGGTAAAGGCCTTTAGGATCTCTTTGTTTAATTATATTGATCGGACATTCAATATATACCGTCCTGGTAAGAAGGCTTGATTGTTGTAAGGTCCTGCGGGATTCTTCATAAGGATTGATAGCGCACAGAAGTGAAATAATTCCGTGTTTGGCCAGCGTTAGTCCCACAAACCCAAGCCGGCGGATATTCTCCATACGATCTGCTCTGGAAAAACCTAAGTCATGGCAAAGATGCTGCCGGTAGTCGTCACCATCAAGCAATTCAACTTTATAGCCCAGTTTAACGAGGTTGCTTTTGGTAATACGTGCAATAGAAGATTTTCCGGCACCGCTTAGTCCGGTCATTTGAATTAACAGCATTTACTTGAGTTAAAATGAATTACCGCAATGTTTTTATTACTGCAAATATGAATTTAATTTTAACGATAAGCAACAAGGCACATAATACTAAAGGTTTGGCATCAGGACACAAGACTGGTTAGCATCTTTAATAATACCGGCAAAAATTCCGGCAGAAAAATATATTGCGGGTAGCCGGTCCCGTGAGCGGATGATCCTGGAGACATTTATTTGTCCCATTATTAATCTTTCAAAATCATTTTTCCATTCAAAAATCATAGTTATCCACATAGGTCTAATAAATATTTCATTAATCCAAAGCTTCTTATAATTAGGTTTGCACTATTGAAAAAAAAAGCGGCACAAAAATAAGTTGACCTCGGTGTAGGCTGGAACTATCCGCCGCCGATTTTTGATAAACGCATTTTTTTTTTACAATTTTTGTTTTTTACTGGATATCGGATTTTAAAGGCTGTATTTTTATACAGCCTTCATTTTTATATGCAATTGTGTAGGATCGGTTTTTGGCTGGTGCCAAAAATATTAATTCAATAGTCTTGTCCTTCCTATTAATTTCCTGCTTTAATAAAAGGATTCAGGCAATAAAAAATCGTCGTAACTTTAAAAAACACACACTAATATTGCTTTGATTCTGGCAATGCAATTGTCTTCCTTTGTTGACAACCTCCCCATAGTAAAACAAATGAAAACAAAGCAACTTGAAGCCGTAAAAAAGCTTCAGCATATAGAAGAAATATACCGGTCAATGATCGGAAGAATTTCTGATGGCCTTGTATCGCTCGATAAAGAAGGTTATTATACTTATGTAAACAGCAAAGCAGGTGAAGTTCTTAACCGTAAACCCCGTCATCTTCTTGGCAAAAAAATCTGGAAAGAATTTCCCCAACTCCTGGACGAACCTTTTTTTAAGTCATATGAAAAAGCCGTTAGTACCCATGCTTATGTCTTCCTCGAAGTATATGACCGCTCAGTTGGAAAGTGGATTGAAAATCATATCTATCCATCGCCCGACGGAGTTTCTATTTTATTGATAGATATTACGGAGCGTAAAAAAAAGGAATCAAATTTTGTTAAGCTGGCTAAACGCAATGCACTCATACTTGATGTGATGCAATACAGTTTTTTACTAACAGACGCGGAATTAAATATTATTGACGTTAATCCTGCGTTTTGCACAGCGCTTGGTTATACATATGAAGAATTATTAAAGATGAATGTGGCAGATTTTGATGTGGCAATTGCACCCGATGAGATTAAACAAAACTTGAAAAAGACTATTGATTCGGGTATTATTAGATTTGAAACAAAAAATAAAAAGAGAAACGGAACTGTTATAGACGTAGAGGTAGTACTAACCAAGATGGAAATAAACGGGCAATATTATTTCGCTTCTTTTGGTCGTGATATTTCGGAAAGTAAAAGAGCAGAACAACAAATAATTAATGAGAAAAAATTATCTGATTCCATTATCAACAGTCTGCCCGGAATTTTTTATTCTTATGATAAAAGTGGAAAGTTTTTGCGCTGGAATAAAAATTTTGAAACAGTCTCCAAATATACCACGGAAGAAGTAGCGGCTATGCGTCCACTCGATTTTTTTGATGCTGATGAAAAAGAAGTATTTAAGAAAAAAATAGAAGCACTTTTTGAAAAGAGAATGTCAGAAGTAGAAGCAAATTTTTTTACAAAAGAAAAAGAAAAAATACCTTATTATTTTAATGGTAAACTCGGCTACATCGACGGGCAGGAATGCCTGTTAGGAATGGGTATTGATATCTCTGAACGAAAAAAAGCCGAAGAAGCATTAAGATTGATGGAGGCTGAAATATTAAATCAGAAAGTGCAGGATCAGAAAACGGTAACCAGGGCAATATTGAAAGCTGAGGAAGCCGAGAGAAATTATATAGGACGTGAGTTGCACGATAACATTAACCAAATACTGGCTTCTACAAAATTATACCTAACCATGGCCGGAAAGCAAGATACAAGATTACATAATTTGATTAAATATCCAATCGAATTAATCGACAACACTATAAATGAAATAAGATTATTGAGCAGCAAAAACGTAACTCCGGTAAAAAATATTAATCTAAAAGAACTGATCCAATTATTGGTAGAAAATCTTAATGTAAATACAAGGTTAAAAACAATTTTCGACTATAAGATCACTAACGACATTGATGATGACGATTTAAAAATAAATATTTACCGCATTGTTCAGGAACAGGTAAACAACATATTGAAACACGCTGCAGCAAGGCACGCAAACATCTCCATAGAAATGATTGAAGATGCAATACGGATTGTGTTAACCGATGATGGCAAAGGCTTTGACACCAAAAAAAGAAAAGAAGGCATTGGCCTGACCAACATGACCAACCGCGTTGAATCTTTTAATGGTAAAATTTGTATAGAAAGTTCGCCAGGCAACGGTTGCAAAATAAATATCGAGATACCGTATGTAGTAAAAACGAATTAGCATTATTTAAAGTCTATTATTCCCTAAGAGGTTTTCCCGCTAAGCCGCTAAGAACAGGAAGAAGGTACTTTGTGGACTCCGGGCCCTTGTGGGAAGTACCTGGTATTGTTATCAACTAGCGCCAGATTTTGATCTTCAGGACTCTTGTAACTCATAATCGATGATGCCATTTCCCTGTGCTACCTTTTTTTAAATAAACGCCCTAGCCAAAAATTATAGTGTTATCTTAAAGGCTACTGCATAATTTCCGGCTGTTTTATTTTTTAATTTTGAAGGCACCTCTATAGTTATTCCATCATTTGTTGATTGCCATTTTATTTTTTCTTTCGGCGCATCCAGTAAAATAATTTTACTCTTTTTATTTAAAGTTAGCTTCTGCAGAGTTATTGTTGACGGAAGTATTACTTCGTTGGATTTATCACTCAATACATAAGCATAAATATTCTTTTTGTCTTTCGATTGCAGGTATACAACGTTGCCATCTTCGTAGGGAGCCAGCGGAATTGTATTATATACGCCATCGGCATGTACTTTCATCCAAACGCCAATTTCTTTTAAGCGGCTATACGCAGTATCACTCCAGTCACCTTCGGGAGAAGGGCCGATATTAAGTAAAAAGTTGCCGCCTCTTGAGATAATACGAAGCAGCATGTGCACTAACTGGTTTGTCGACTTATAATGATCATTGGGTACATAGCTCCATGAGTTGCCCATTGTAATGCAACTTTCCCACGGATGAAGCAACGGCGTTGCAGGAATCGTTTGTTCGGGTGTTACATAATTTTCATATTCCCCGCTTACTGTTCTGTCAACAACCAATAAACCCGGCTGGTTGCTTCTTGCCATTTTTGCTATTCTTGCCATATCAATATCCTGGTTGTACCTGATACCACGTTGCCATTCAACAGACGTATCAACAGTCGATCTGGGCCTCACCCATCCCCCATCAAGCCAGAGAATATCCATGCTTCCGTAACCCGTCATCAATTCCTGTATCTGGTTGTAGGTATAATTTTTAAAATCATTCCAGCGGTCAGGATATTTTCTTGGATCATAATTTACGTTCCTGTCCCTCGGGGGAAAATAAGGCCACCAGTAATAAGGGCAGTGCCAATCGGGTTTAGAAAAATAGGCACCGATCATAAAACCATCTTTCCTAAATGCATTAAATACTTCCTTCGCAATATTCGCTTTTGGGTTAGTAGAGAAAGGCGTTTTCGGTGAAGTGATTTTATAATCTGTTTGCTTGGTATCAAACATACAAAAGCCGTCGTGATGTTTGGTTGTAAACACAACATACTTCATGCCGGCATCTTTCGCGGCAGCAGCCCATTTATCAGGATCAAACTTTGTTGGATTAAAAGTAGTTTGCAAATTTTCGTATGCCTTTACATAATCGAAATAGTTGGCAGCGTAAGGGCCACGCCGCTGCGTCCATCCTTCATCTTCGGGACAAATGCTCCAGCTCTCTACAATACCCCATTCGCTATAAGTTCCCCAATGCATCAGTAAACCAAATTTTATATCCTGCCAATGCGAAAGTTTTTCCTGTACTAACGGATCTTTGGGAACCACATAATTATCAGAAAAATTATGTTGTTGTGCATTGGCTCTTATACTTATCATCAATACTAAAGCGAATAGAATTTTTTTCATCATGCATTTTGAAGTTAAAGAGTACAATATATTTTTAAATAAAGTTATAGGCTTACAATTAAAATAAGTCGTTATTTAAAAATTATTTTATTGGTTGAAATGCATTATGACTTTTAACGGCAACAGATAAAAAGATTTAGTTATAGCAAGGTTAACATATATAAAGCGTTTTACATAACAGGCTTATTCTGCTGGCTTTGAGCAAAAAATTACTCCTTTCGAAAAGCGGCATTCAACTTAGTCTAATAAACTTCCCATTGAAACCAAAAAAAATTAATAGCTTTAACCTTCTGGCTATTCAAATATTTTCTTACTTCTAAATCGATTGCAATATGCAAAATTCCCGTCGTGATTTTATTAAAAAAACTGCCCTTACTGCGGCCGGTGCCTATGTTGGCGCCAATGCCTTTAGTGCCACGAGCTACCGAAAAATAATCGGCGCTAATGATCGTGTAAGAGTAGGTGTGGTCGGCTTTTCAGACCGGCACAGAAGCTCTCACATGCCATCATTTATGAATCATTATAAAGAATTAAATTTTGATATAGTGGCTGTATCAGACATCTGGAATAAGCGAAGAAACGAAGGCACCGCTATGTGGAAAACAAAAATGAACCACGACATTGTGGGTTGCCGCAACAATGAAGAGATGTATAATAAAAAACTGGTAGATGCAGTATTTGTCAGCACCGCCGATTTTCAACATGCATTGCACGCAACAGAAGCGGTGAACGCGGGATGCGATGTGTATTGTGAAAAACCATTCGCAGAAACAATGGACGATGCCAAACTTGCATTTAAAACAATTAAGGCATCAGACAGAATTGTGCAGATAGGTTCACAAAGAAGAAGTGGCACCAACTATATGCAAGCGGCAGAATTTATACAATCAGGAAAATTTGGCCCTATAAAAATGGTAGAACTTACGTGGAATGTAAACCAGCCCGGGCGCTGGCGCAGACCCGCTCTCGTAGCACAGTTAAGAGAAGAAGATACCGACTGGACAAGGTTTCTTTTGAACAGGCCTGCAGATACATATGATCCAAGAAAATATTTAGAGTATCGTTTGTTCTGGCCTTATTCATCCGGCCTTCCCGGTCAGTGGATGAGCCACCAAATTGATACGGTGCATTGGTTTAGCGGTTTAAAACATCCACGCAGCGCAGTTGCTAACGGTGGTATTTATATGTGGAAAGATGGAAGAAAAAACTGGGATACGATTACGGCTGTTTTTGACTACGGCCCTGCAGATGATCCTACAACCGGTTTCCAGGTTTCATTTGCTTCCCGTATGGATAACGGTGATGAACACCCTGCGGAAATTTATTATTCCAACGGTGGCGAATTGAATCTCATAACTAATACAGTTTCTCCAAAAGGCGGACTAACCAAGCGTTTTGCAGATGAAATGGGTATGCAACCGAATTTATTGCCAGAAATGAGTCTCGATCAAAGTGAAAAAGTCGTTGCTTCCGCGAACACGGGAGGTGATGTACTAACGAGTAACCATGTACGCAACTGGATGGAATGTATCCGCAGCCGTAAACAACCGCATGCTCCTGTTGAAGCAGGCTATAGTCATTCAATCGCCAACATTATGACTACTGCTGCATCGCATACCGGCTTAAGAGCAACTTTTGATGAAGACACACAGGAAGTAATGGTGGGCGGGAAACCGTTTAAATATTAAGACTTAAAGACAACTCATAAAAAGCCGGGAAGGCTTTTAGCATATATTCAATTTAAAACATAAGTTAGCACATCATCAGCATTTAACGCTAAAAATCGATTCCTCAATTGTAAGTATGAAAAAGAATTATTGTAAAAATCTTTCCTTTGTTATCGGGCTAATGTCATTCAGTGTATGCCACGTTTCAAACTCTTTTGCTCAGGCCAATCAACCGGTAAAAATTGTCCAGTCTAAGGCCCAGGATAAGATTGATGTATTTATAGGAAATAAAATCTTTACCAGCTTTTTATATCCAGATACTTTGGAAAAACCGATTTTATACCCCGTACGTGCGGCGAATGGAACTGTTGTTACGAGGGGATTCCCAATGAATACACAACCAGGAGATCCTACGGATCACCCACATCATTTGGGTATCTGGTTTACATATGAAAATGTAAATGGCCTCGACTTCTGGAATAATTCTTATGCGATTCCAAAAGATAAAAAGTATTTATATGGATGGATAAGGACCGATAAAATTCTTAAAACGGCTGGTGGTACAAAAGGCATTAT
This sequence comes from Ginsengibacter sp., assembly GCF_057362405.1. NCBI lineage: Bacteria > Pseudomonadati > Bacteroidota > Chitinophagia > Chitinophagales > Chitinophagaceae > Ginsengibacter > Ginsengibacter sp. Next base: position 85,373 of record NZ_JBMQQG010000038.1, on the reverse strand, counting down.
TTCTTACCATGCTAACTGGACCGATCAACAGAAAAAAGTTTTACTGGAAGAAACAACAAAATTGGAATTTAGCGGAACAGAACACCTGCGGATCATTGACCGGACTACTGTATTAAAAGCAGATACCCTCGTAAATTTTATTGATGCCAAAGACGGCATGTATGGAATGAGGATTGCACATGCTCTACAAATTCCTTCTAAAAAAGACGAAGAATTTAAAGACAATAAAGGCAACGTGACCGTTGTAAAAGGAGGAACCGACACTATTGCCAACGGCAATTACTTAACAAGCGAAGGAAAGACAGGCGATGATGCGTGGAGCACACGTGGAAAATGGTGTAAAGTGTATGGTAAAATGGGTAATGATTCCGTAAGCATCGCCATCATTGATCATCCCGGAAACCCTAACTATCCTACCTTTTGGCACGCACGCGGCTATGGCTTATTTGCTGCCAACCCACTTGGTGAAAAAATATTTACGAATGGGAAATCTTCAAAAAATCTGCAGTTGCAAAAAGGACAATTGGTTGCATTCCGGTACAGGATTGTGATAGATGATAACGATAAAACTCTAAATGTAGACGATCTCAATAAGCTGGCTGATGATTTTGCCAGGGAGAAATAAATTTTCGTATATGCCTTCCGTTATAATAGATTGATTTCATCCCAAACTTTTTTAAGAACCGGGATTCCCTTGTCAAGGTTATTCTTTCTTGTTTCTAAAACCCGTTCGCCTGGATAAACTATTTTTTTTGTTTCATCTAACGGTAACGACTGGTGGTAGTCTGTCAAAATTTCATCAACTGCTTTTGCAATCAGCGAATGATTTTCAAGTTTTGCAATATCAATGGCAATAAACACTTGCGATAAACCATATTCAACTTCCTTCTTACTTAATTCATGAGTCGACAAACCCCCGGATAAAATTGTTGCCAGCAAATCTAATAGCAATGATAGTCCGGCGCCTTTCCAATATCCAACAGGTATAGGAGCATTTGATGCAAGAATTGCCGAAGGATCTTTTGTTAAATTACCTTCTGTATCAAATCCGCCATATACTGATAGGGTATCACCCTTCATTGCCGAAAGCTCCAATGATCCATAAGAATATTGTGACATGGCCATATCCAGCACAATAGCTTCGTCTTTATAAGGCAAAGCCATTACCAATGGATTGTTCCCAAGTTTTGCGTCTTTTGCGCCCCACGCAGGCATGTTAGCAGTGGTGTTTGTCCAACCAATATATACAAACCCGGCCTTCGCAGCCTGCCAGCCATAAGTACCGCCACGCATCCAGTGGTTAGTATTTCTCAAAGCAACGGAACCGATACCGAATTGCGTTGCCAGTTTCATGGCAATATCCGTTGCATAAATGGCATTGCTGATACCAGGACCAAGATTACCATTCCACTGCTCCAGGCCGCCAAACTTATTTTCGAGCGTCGGCGTTGCATCGCCAATTACATAACCATCTATTATATATCGAATAAATCTGGGAAAACGATTAACGCCATGCGTATAGATTCCATCTAAACTACTGTCGGTAAAAATAGATGCGCATTCTAAAGCCCTCAATTGGGTAAAACCATATTTCAATAAAATGCCTGTAAAGATCTCCTGCATTTCATCTGCAGGTATCATAATTATGGCTGGGGTTTCCTGCATTTTTATATTTAAAGAGAGTGATATCTAATCCACTACATCGCCTTCAAGGTCGTAATCAAAAGCACTGGTAATTTTTACATTTACAAAATCGCCAGGCGATAATTTTTTTGATGAATGGACGATTACTTCGTTGTCAACTTCAACACTATCAAATTCAGTTCGACCAAGATATCTTCCGGCTTCTTTTTTATCAATGATCACTTTGAAAGTCCTACCAATTTTTTCTTCATTTTTCTTATAAGAGATTTCCTGTTGCACCTCCATAATTTCCTGTGCCCGTAATTCTTTTGTTTCTTCATCAACATCGTCAGTCAAATCGTAAGCAGAAGTATTTTCTTCATGCGAATAAGTAAATATTCCGACGCGGTCGAACTCAATTTTTTGCAAAAAAGTTTTCAATTCTTCAACATCATTCTGGGTTTCTCCCGGGAAACCAGCTATGAGCGTAGTTCTTAAACAAATGCCCGGTATTTTATATTTGATCTCCCCAACTATATCTTCCATTTCTTCCCTGGTGATTTGCCGCTTCATGGCTTTGAGCATTTTATTGCTCGCATGCTGCAAAGGCATATCAAGATAATTGCAAATATTCTCCCGCTCTTTCATTGCGTCAATTATTTCCATCGGAAATTTTGAAGGATACGCGTAGTGCAGTCTTATCCATTCCAAACCGGGAATATCAGCCAATGCATGTAATAATTTTGGCAACTCCCGCTGCTTGTAAATATCAAGGCCATAATAGGTAAGTTCCTGTGCAATCAGCATAATTTCTTTTACGCCACGCTGCACTAATTTTTTTGCTTCGTCTACCAAAGATTCGATGGGCCGGCTTACATGTTTTCCCCGCATTAACGGAATTGCGCAAAAAGCACAGGTACGGTTACAGCCCTCGCTTATTTTCAGGTAGGCGTAATGGTTAGGCGTACTTAATAATCTTTCTCCAACGAGTTCAGCTTTGTAATCGACATCAAATTTTTTGAGCAAAAAAGGCAATTCCATTGTTCCGAAAAAAGCATCTACTTCAGGAATTTCATCTTCCAGGTTTTGTTTATATCTTTCGCTGAGGCAACCGGTAACATAAACCTTATCCAGCTTTCCACGCCTCTTTAATTCTACCTGTTCAAGAATCGTGTTGATACTTTCTTCTTTTGCTTTATCAATAAATCCGCAGGTGTTTACTACCACTATATTATGATCGAGCTTTTTACTTTCATGCAATACATTCACATCTGCAGCTGAAAGCTGGCCACTCAGCACTTCACTGTCGACCATGTTTTTGCTGCATCCTAAGGTGATGATATTTACTTTATCTTTTTTAAGCTTTGTTCTCATGAAAATTCTTTGCCACGAATTACACTGATTTACACGAATTTTTTTTATATCAATTCACTAATGAACCCAATAAACTGAGTAACTATTTAACCCCTTCAAACAAACTATCTACAAATTCTTTTTTATCAAATACCAACAGATCCGTTGCCTTTTCACCCACACCTATAAACTTCACCGGAATTTTAAACTGATCGGCGATGGCCAATACAACACCACCTTTCGCTGTACCATCAAGTTTGGTAATTGCAATTGCCGTTACATCTGTAGCCGCCGTAAACTGCCTTGCTTGTTCCAGTGCATTTTGCCCGGTACTGCCATCAAGAACCAACAATACTTCGTGTGGTGAGCCGGGTAATGCTTTATTTACGGAACGTTTAATCTTACTTAATTCATCCATCAAATGAATTTTATTATGAAGCCTGCCAGCAGTATCAATCAACACAACATCCACGTCTTTTGCTACCGCACTTTGAACTGCATCAAATGCCACAGCGCTGGGATCCGCACCCATGGAGTGTTTAACAATGGCAACTTTTGCCCGCTGGCTCCAGATATCCAATTGTTCCACCGCCGCCGCTCTAAAAGTATCGGCAGCGCCTAATAAAACTTTCTTACCGTTCAACGCAAAATTATGAGCAAGCTTTCCAATAGTTGTTGTTTTTCCCGCGCCATTTACACCCACAATCAATATTACGTGCGGTTTGTGTGTAGATGGTAATTCATAACTTTTGTACGAAGTGTCAACAGGAGATTCTACCAGCACATCCTGAATTTCTTCTTTTAAAATTCTATTTAGTTCTGAAGTATTGATGTATTTATCTTTAGCAACTCTTTTCTCAATTCCATCAATAATTTTAATTGTGGTATCAACGCCAACATCTGCACTTACCAAAGCATTTTCGAGATCGTCCAGTACTTCCTCGTCAACCGTGCTTTTACCGGCGATAACCTTGGTAAGCTTATCGAAAAATCCGGCTTTTGTTTTTTCCAGGCCCTGGTCGAGACTTTCCTTCTGTTCCTTCTTTCCAAATATTTTATCAAATATTCCCATTTTATAAAAATTAGTAAAGGGCAAAAATAAATAAAGCTATCCGCAACAACTGCCGGATAGCTCTTATATAAGTTTTAAGGAAGCAAAATCAGCTTGCTAAATGTTCTTTTATCTTGTCTTTATGAACAATAGATTCTTTAAACGTGTAAGAACCTGATTTCGGGCTGCGAACCGTACGCACCACTTTGGTCCAGTTTTTTGCTTCTGCGGCTGCCTTCTGATCTTTTGTTTTAATAGCGGTTTTAGCTGCTTTTGCCATTGTATATTAATTTATGGATGTTATTACTTTATTTCTTTATGAACCGTTACCTTCTTCAATATCGGGTTGAATTTTTTCAACTCCAATCTTTCCGGGGTGTTCTTTTTATTTTTCTTGGTAATATAACGGCTGGTTCCGGGTAAACCAGAAGTTTTATGCTCTGTGCATTCCAAAATTACCTGCACCCTGTTTCCTTTTCTTGCCATAACAAATGTTTAAAATATTTTTTGATCAGATTTTGGCACCACCAGCCCTCATTTCTTTTATCACGTTATAAAGACCATTCTTATTTATGGTACGGATGGCTTCAGAGGATAACTTCAATGTGATCCATTTATCTTCTTCAGCAAGAAAATACCTTTTCTTTTGAAGATTAGGAAGAAATCTCCTGCGTGTTTTTATATTTGAATGCGAAACAGTGTTCCCGGTGATGGGTCTTTTTCCTGTTACCTGACATACTCTGGCCATAATGATCTTTTTTTCGGACGGCAAAGGTAATGAAGAAATAGTTACCTGAAAAATAAAAAAAGGAGTTTTTTCAGAACGTCCCGAAACTGCCATAATGTTCCATTTTTAAGCTGAAACTGCCTGGGCATACTTTATGTGATATATAGGAAAAACAGATTATGGAAACATTTAGCAAAATAATCAATGATGATAAACCGGTGTTGGTGGATTTTCATGCAACCTGGTGTGGCCCGTGTAAAATGATGGCGCCTGAATTACAGCGTTTTGCCCAAAATAATAAAGATAACGTGAGGGTTTTAAAGGTTGATATCGATAAAAACCAACCGACAGCCAGTCAATTCAACATTCAAGGTGTGCCCACATTGATCCTGTTTAAAAAAGGAAAGGTACTGTGGCGCCAATCCGGCGCAATGAGTGCACAACAAATATCCAGCGCCGTTTTGCCTAAATTGTAAATTGTTCCCTCACCAATCAAAAAATATAATGGCTACAAATACAATAACCTCTGTGTACCAGGGTGGGATGAGTTTTAAGGCAAATGCGAAAGGGCATGATATAATAATAGATCTTGGAGAAGCAAGCGGTGGAAATAACCTGGGCACAAGTCCAAAGATTTTAATGCTTGTCTCTCTGGCAGGATGTACAGGTGTGGATGTCGTAGATATTTTAAATAAAATGAGAGTGAGTTTTTCTGATTTCTCCATAAACGTTCATGCCCACCTTACCGAGGTTGATCCAAAAATTTATGATGAAGTTGAAGTCACTTATGCTATAAAAGTTGATAAAAAAAATGAAGTAAAAGTTGAAAAGGCAGTTGCTCTTTCACAAGATAAATATTGTGGTGTAAGTGAGATGTTCAGGGCTTTTGCTAAGCTTTCTCACAAAGTTAATTTTCTTTGATTGTATTTTCGGTCGCACCGCAATTCTTATTTGGTTGTCAGTTTTCTTTCTTTCCACACTCTCGCCATTTGCAGCGAAATTGCCAGCACTATAAGTCCAAAGCCAAAGTAAAATCCAGGACCAAGAAATTTGTTTTCTTTAAAAATGACGAAAGCAAGCAAAATCGAATAGATCGGTTCAAAATTATAAGTGAGGTTAACCGTAAATGCCGAGATGTATTTCAAAGCATTCAAACTCAAAATGAAAGCGAATACCGTACATATCCACGCCAATATTAAAAGCCAAAATAGATCTGCAGCAGTTGGAATAAAATATTCCGCAGGGAAGAAGTGCAGGTAAAAGGGGACGATGAAACAAAGTGCGATAAAACCACCTGCCATTTCATACAACGTAACTATTTTGGGAGCAAATTCTTTCAACAACGTCTTATTAAAGATTGGAAAGAGGCAGGCAAGTAATGCCGAAATAATGCCAAAAATAATCCCGGTTTTATATTCAGGATAAAAATTGAATATGAGATAAATGCCTACAATTGCGAGCATCCCCAACAATACTTCAATGAAATCAATTCTCCTTTTCATTATAATCGGCTCAATAAACGATGTAAAGAAACCGATGGCCGAGAGACACGTTACTGATACCGACACATTAGCATACTTTATACTTCCATAAAAGCTAACCCAATGCAGTGCAACAACCGCCCCTACAGCAAAAAGTTTTAAAGTGTTTGCCAGGGAAAGCCGTACAAATTGTTTTCTGTAGATTAATATTATGCCAAGTGTTACTGCACTAAATAACATCCGATACCAAACCAGGATACCTTCATTTAAATTAATAAGCTTTCCAAGAATTGCAGTGAACCCGGCAAATATCACCGCGATATGCAGCTGAAGAAAAGCTTTTTTCATGCACCAAAAATATGTACGATGGATGATGTTTGATGTACGATGCCAAAAGTATGTACGATTTACGATGTTTGATGTGCGGTGTTGGAAACGTTATTTGCCTTACATCGTACATCAAACATTTTGTTTACATCACACATCAAACATTTTGTTTACATCACACATCAAACATTGCCTTAATATTAACATTCCTTTGCATAAAATAAAATCTGCTATTGTAATTGTACCATCCATAGTTTTATATTTGCCCCTGTTTATATAAAACCCCGCTATGAGCTTTAAAAAAATCAACAACATTACAGGATGGGCAATATGCATTATCGCATGCACTGTTTACTTAATGACAATGGAGGCCACCGGAAGTTTTTGGGATTGTGGTGAATTCGCCTCCAGTGCATACAAACTTCAAATTCCACATCCGCCAGGGGCACCGCTATTTATCTTGTTGGGAAGGTTATTCATGATCCCTTTTTCTGATCCGAATAAAGCTATACTGGGCTTAAACAGCATGAGTGCATTAATGAGCGGCTTTACCATTTTATTTTTATTTTGGAGCATCACCCATTTTGCCAGGAAAATACTTGAAAAGAATAATCCTAACCCTCTTACTAATGGTCAGATTTTTTCTATAATGGCCGCAGGCGCCGTGGGGGCTTTGGCTTATACTTTCAGCGACTCATATTGGTATAGCGCAGTGGAATCCGAAGTTTATGCAAGTTCCTCATTCTTCACAGCAATAGTTTTTTGGTTGGTGCTCAAGTGGGAACAGGAAGTAACCATTGAGCAAGCAAATGGTGTAAAGGGCCAATTTACTCCGGCTGATAAGTGGCTGATTTTAATTTTTTACATGATTGGACTTGCTGTAGGTGTTCATTTGTTGCCAATTCTAACGATACCTGCCATTGTAATGGTGTATTACTTCAAAAGATACAAAGCAACCAATTGGAAAACTTTTTGGGCTTTTGTTATTGCCTGCTTAATTACAGGTATCGTGCAGGTTCCCATGATTCAATGGACCATAAAATTTGCGGGTGATTTTGATGTTATTTTTAAGAATGACTTTGGACTACCATTCTTTTCAGGCTTTACTTTCTTCTTTGTGATGCTGGCGGTTATCATATTCTTTATGATACGCCTGGCAAAGAAGAAGAACTGGAACTTTTTAAAGCTCGCTATGTGGAGTTTTGCATTTGTAATACTGGGTTTCTCTACCTATTTCACGACTATGATTCGTTCACTTGCCGACCCTGCAGTGGATATGTTTAACGTTGACAACCCGGTGAGCCTTGTTGGTTATTTGAGTCGTGAGCAGTATGGCGATTGGCCAATTGTTAAAGGACAGGATTTTACTGCAGGTAATGTTGAAGGAGAACAATACAGGCCCGATTATAATAACACCAGTTATTACGTAAAGGGAAAAGATAAGTACGAAAAACTAGGAATAAAACAATCGGTTACTTACCATGACGAGGACTTGCATTTTTTCCCAAGGATGTGGGATAATAGCAATGACCAGGGCCATGCCGATTACTATGCGAGTTTTGCCGGTATAACAAAAGACCAAAAAACAGGTGCGTGGTCCAATAAACCCACAATGGGTGATAATATCGCCTTCTTTTTTGCTTACCAGTTTAACTGGATGTATTGGCGATATTTCATGTGGAATTTTGCGGGAAAACAAAATGACATCCAGGGAATAGATATGGGAAATGTTAGAGATGGGAATTGGCTAACAGGAATTTCCCCCTGGGATAACCTAAGGCTGGGTGACCAAAGTAAAATGCCAGATAGTATAAAACATAATAAAGCGCATAATACACTATTTTGCCTACCGCTTATCTTAGGAATCCTTGGCCTCATTTATCAATATAAAAAAGATAAACGGGATACACTTATTGTAATTCTGCTCTTCTTCTTCACGGGTATCGCCATCGTTTTCTACCTTAACCAGGCGGGGAATCAGCCACGTGAAAGGGATTATGCTTACGTTGGTTCCTTCTATGCCTTTGCAATTTGGATAGGCATAGGCGTGTTATATGTAAAAGAATTATTTGAAAAATTCACCGATAATAAAATTGCCAATTATGCTTCTGCTGGTCTGTGTTTGTTGGCAGTCCCGGTATTGATGGGCAGCCAGGAATGGAACGACCATGATCGTAGCCATAAGACTCTGGCAAGGGATATTGCTATTGATTATTTGGAAAGCTGTGCACCTAATGCAGTTCTCATAACTTTTGGTGATAACGATACTTATCCGCTTTGGTATGCCCAGGAAGTGCAGGGAATTCGAAGAGATATAAGGGTAATAAATTCCAGCCTTATGGGAACTGACTGGTACCTGAATCAGTTACGATATAAAGTAAACAAGAGCGATCCGATTGATGTAATTTGGACACCTGATCAGATTATAGGAAGTAAGAGGGATGCTATTTACTATTATCCAAGTGCTCCCGGCGCAAAGGTTGATCAAAGCAAGCCGATGGATTTATATACTATGATGAAGGACTACGCAGGCAGTAACGACCCTAGCCGAATGGTTCCCAACGACGACGATTATCTAAATATATACCCAACTAAAAAAGTAAAAATTCCGGTAGATACGAGTCTTGTGAGGCAAAATGGTACTGTTAATCCAGGCGATAGCGTGGTAAGTGAAGTCGATTTTGATATTCCAAAAGATGCATTAGGCAAAAATGAAAGTGCTATATTAAATATAATAGCTGCCAATAAATGGAAGAGGCCCATCTATTTTACATCGCCTTACGATGAACTTGGTTTTGCATCTTATTTAAGAACTGATGGTTTAACATACCGCCTTGTACCCGTGAAGAACAGTGAGGTAAATCGTGATTGGGCCTATGATGTAATGATGAACAAATTTAAGTTTGGAAATGCCAATGTACCTGGTGTGTATTACGATGAAGAAAACCGCAGGCATTTAAACACCATTAGAATGCAGTTTGCACAAGTTGCTATAAACCTTGCTGACCATGACAAGAAAGACGACGCAAAAAGAATGCTTGAAAAATGCAACAAGATGATGTTGCAACAAAATTTCCCTTACGGCCTAGTATCACGCAGAGAGCAACAGGACCAGATTTCAGGGCAGTTTTTACTAGCGGCGTATAAAGCAGGTGACACTGTGCTTGCTCAAAAAATATCGCAATCACTGCGGAAAGACCTTGAGCAACAAATTGCCTACTTTAATAGCCTCGACGATAATAAACAACAAGCCCTTGCCTACGAAAACCAAATTGTACAGCAATTATTGCAGCAATTGCAGGGAATGGAGCAATACTTTAAGAGTAACCCGGCCATTAATCCAGAGAATAAAACCCCTATAATAAATAATGTTCCGGTGCCAAAAAAAGAAAAGCCGGTTAACGATAAAACGCAATAATTTTTTTCAATAAATTAAAATCCCGGCATTACCTTCATACAAATAAGGTAAGCCGGGATTTTTTTAATTTAACAGTCGAACCAAACAACAAAATCAATTGTTTAGTAATTTGCTATAGAATTAATGTGTAAATACTACGGCACCACATCTTCATTTTTCGAAATAACGTTTATATATAATTAGCCGGAGGTAAATTATTAAGTACCTTATTTTTCAAGTAATCATTTTCAATTAATTTGAAATGTTACTTTATCTATTAAAAACTATAACCATGAGGGGACACAATTTTTCCAAGTTTGATCCTAATGAAAATAATAAATCTTCATTCGAAAAGCTGCTGGACATTTTCATGCAACTGCTTACTTATACAAGCGGCGATGTGGCAGAAGCCTTAAGTTGGTTAACCGAACTCGATAAAGAATACAAACTTACCAACGACGAATATGGAATGGGAGATTTTATTGAAGACCTCAAGGATAAAGGATATATTGATGAGAACCGGCAAAATGGAGAAATAAAGATTACTCCAAAGACCGAACAGGGAATTCGCAAAAAAAGCCTGGAAGAAATTTTCGGGAAACTTAAAAAAACCAAACAGGGAAATCACAATACATTCAAGCCAGGCGGCGGCGATGAAATTAATCCTGAAACACGGCCGTTCCAGTTTGGTGATACATTGGAACAAATTGATTTTACAGAGTCTATTCGCAATGCTCAAATCAATCACGGTATTGATAGCTTCACGATGCATGAGGACGACCTTGAAATTCGCGAAACTGATTTTAAGGCACAAACTTCTACGGTGCTCATGATCGATATTTCGCACAGCATGATATTGTATGGCGAAGACAGGATAACACCTGCAAAGAAAGTTGCTATGGCATTAAGCGAACTAATTACAACTAAGTATCCTAAAGACACACTGGACATTGTTGTTTTTGGCAATGATGCCTGGACGGTTGAAATCAAAGATTTGCCTTACCTGCAGGTTGGTCCATATCACACTAATACAGTTGCCGGTCTTCAACTGGCAATGGATTTATTACGGAAAAGAAAAAATCCGAACAAGCAAATATTTATGATAACCGATGGTAAACCCACTTGTTTAAAAATTGGAAAACGATATTATAAAAATAGTTTTGGCGTTGACAGGAGAATATTAAATAGATGCATGAATCTTGCAGCACAATGTAAAAAATTGAAAATTCCGATTACTACCTTCATGATAGCAAGCGATCCTTACCTGCAAAGATTTGTTACTGAGTTTACCGAAACCAACAACGGCAAGGCTTTTTTTGCATCTCTCGACAGGTTAGGTGCATTTATTTTCAAAGATTTTGAAAGCGGAAAAAGAAAGACGGTATATTAAGTTCCCTGGGAGCTTTCCACCTTAAATTCAAATTAAAAATTTAAAAACAGTTAATGGACGTACATAAAATTAAAACCTTAGGCGAATTAAAAGACAGCAGCTACAAACCAAGGTCTATTAAAGAAGAACTGCGTGAAAATCTGATCAAAAAAATAAGTAAAAAAGAAATAACGTTCCCCGGAATTATTGGATATGAAGATTCGGTAATTCCAGACACCGAACGGGCATTGCTATCAAGGCATAACATTTTGTTTTTAGGGTTACGCGGACAAGCTAAAACCCGCATGGCAAGGCAAATGACAGACTTGCTAGACGAGTACATTCCAATTGTTCAGGGTAGCGAGGTAAATGATGATCCTTTTAAACCATTGAGTAAATATGCCAAAGATTTAGTAGAAGTAAAAGGCGATGATACACCAATCGAATGGCTCCACAGGAGTAGACGCTATGGAGAAAAATTAGCTACGCCCGACGTTAGCGTTGCTGATTTAATTGGCGATATTGATCCCATAAAAGCCGCCAATTTAAAATTAAGCTATGCAGACGAAAGAGTAATTCACTATGGTATTATACCACGGAGTAACCGTAGCATTTTTGTAATAAATGAATTGCCGGATTTGCAGGCACGCATCCAGGTTTCTCTGTTTAATATTTTGGAAGAAGGCGATTTACAAATAAGAGGTTTTAAATTACGATTGCCACTGGATATTATGTTTGTGTTTACAGCTAACCCCGAAGACTACACGAACCGTGGCGCTATTGTAACACCTTTAAAAGACAGGATAGAAAGCCAGATACTTACACATTACCCAATCACCATGGAGAGTTCCCTTTCGATTACCGAACAAGAAGCGGGAATTCATGAAGATCAGTTAAAAAGAATCCAGGTAAGTGATTTGGTAAAAAGATTAATAGAACAGGTCTCGTTTGAAGCACGAGGCAGTGAGTACGTTGATAAAAAAAGTGGTGTGTCTGCAAGACTTACAATTGCCGCGTATGAAAATGCAGTCAGTTCAGCAGAACGCAGAGCCATCATGAACAAAGAAAAGGAAACACAGGTTTGGATTAGTGATCTTGTTGGTATTATTCCTTCCATAACGGGAAAAATAGAACTGGTATACGAAGGCGAACAGGAAGGCCCATACCAGGTTGCCTACAACTTAATGGAGAAAGCTATCCGCACACAATTTGCTGCCTTCTTCCCCAACCCTGAAACATTTAAGAAACGAAGAACCAAGGAAAGTGGGGTGGATGAAAATCCATACAAAGCTATTACCCGGTGGTTTGATTCCGGCAATCATTTAAATCTTTTCTTTGGTGTAAAAGATGAAGAAAAAATTCAATTGCTCTATAAAGTAGATGGCTTGTATGGAATGGTAAAAAAACATTTTCCTGCAGCAAATGCCAAGGAAAATGCATTGCTGATGGAATTTGTTTTGCATGGCCTTTCTTCTTATTCATTAATAAGTAAAAAAGTGGTTGAAGGGAAAATAGAATTTAAAGATCTGATGGGAAGTATGCTTAACATGAGCCCGCAATCTTTCAGGGATGAAGAACTGGACGAAGATGATTTTAAATAATAAGAAAGCCGGAGTAACATCCGGTTTTTTTATAGAAGAAATAATTGTAGCACTTATATCAATCAGGCAAATCAAATTATATTCACTTCTCTTTCTAACGTTATTCCAAATTCATTATAAACCGTTTTTGCTATTTCTTCACTAAGGTTTAAAATTTCAGAACCCTTTGCATTGCCATAATTTACCAACACCAAAGCCTGTTTATCATAACAACCGACGTCTCCATTTCTGTACCCCTTCCACCCACATTTTTCTATAAGCCAGCCCGCCGGAATTTTAAATCTGTTATCGGCTATTTTATAAGATGGCATTGCAGGCTCAACTAATAAAAGGCTTTCTAATCGTTGACTATTAATTTCAGGATTCTTAAAAAAACTCCCTGCATTTCCTATAAGTTTTGGATCGGGCAATTTGGAGGTGCGAATATTAATAACTGCATCAGATATAGCTTTTATACTTAATTTTTCTACATGCATTTTCTTCAGTTCGTCTTCAATGGCGCCATAGGAAATGTTATAATGCGGCATTTTATTTAACCTGAAAGTAACATCCAAAATAACAAATTGATCTTTATACTTCTTTTTAAAAACGCTTTCTCTATATCCAAATTCGCAATCATTCAAAGTAAAAGTTACTATCCTGTTTTCAAAAACATGATAGGCCTCTAACGAGAAAAAAACATCTTTTATCTCTACACCATATGCACCAATATTCTGCATCGGTGAGGCGCCAACGTTGCCCGGAATTAAGGAAAGATTTTCAACACCGGCAAAATTCTTATGAATGCAATACAATACAAACTGGTGCCAGTTTACACCGGCACCCACCTTTACATAAACATACTTTTCTTCTTCATGAATTATTTTGATTCCATCTATCTCATTTTTTAAGACGAGGCCATCAAAATTTTTTGTAAAAAGAATATTGCTGCCACCACCTAAAAAAAATTTAGGGTCATTTTTATATTCATCTAATTGAAGCAGGTTTTGTAAATCATCCACAGCATTAAATGCCGCGAAATATTTTGCCTGGGCATCAATACCAAATGTATTGTATTTTTTAAGCGGGATATTTTTTAAAATTTCCATGAGCAAAATTGATCAAAATTAAAAAAGCCACTTATACCGGGTCAACATCGGGGACTAACACAATGCTTCTAAATCTTTTTTCAGCTTTTAAAAGATCGATACAGTTATTAATAACTTTTTTTTGAACTTGAATATGCGTAGCATCTTTCGAAAGCTTAATTAAAATTTCCATCAGGTACATGCTGCGAACACGGTTAATAACAGGAGCAGCGGGTCCTACTAAATTTTCGAAATCGCGTTTCAATAAATTACCGAGAACTTCGGCAGCATCCTGCACCGTCTCTTTAATTTTATGTTTTAAAGTTAACCTGATGAGCCTGCTATATGGCGGATAAAAAAATTGCTTTCTCATTGCAATTTCATTTTCATAAAATTTTTCATAATCATGCTCCTGCAAGAATAATAATACCGGGTGATTAATTTTAGAGGCCTGGATAAGAACAAGTCCTTGCTCTGTTTTTCGTCCGGCCCTCCCACTTACTTGTTCCATTAATTGAAATGCCCGTTCGTTCACCCTGAAGTCTGCAAAGCTCAACAAGCCATCCGCATCTAAAATGCCAACAAGGCTCACCTTTTCAAAATCCAACCCTTTAACAACCATTTGTGTCCCAACAAGAATATCCAGGCGATGTTGCTCAAATAATTTTATCAGCGTATCATGTGCATTTTTTCCTTTCACGGCATCTACGTCCATACGTGCTATCCTGTTATTTGGAAAATCATCGGTTATTTCTTCTTCGATCTTTTCTGTACCAAAATTTTTTTCAATCCAGTTAACGGAACCGCATGCCGGGCAAGCGATAAGTTTTGGATACGTATTACCGCAATAGTGGCAATGCAATTTATTTGAAAATTTATGAAGCGTGAGCGTTACATCACAATTCTCACATCTCGGAATAAATCCGCAGGTGCCACAAATTAAAAAAGGAGCATAGCCTCTCCTGTTTTGAAAGAGAATTACTTGCCGGTCGTTGCCTAAAGCAGTCTCCATCGCTGCCTTTAGCTGTGGAGAAATCATTACTTTGCCTTTTTTGGAAGCGGCAACCGTTCTTGTATCTATAATTTTTATTTCAGGCAATTTTATACCACCATACCGTTCGTTGAGACGTACCAATGCATATTTATTTTTCACAGCGTTATAATAGCTTTCAACGGAAGGAGTTGCGCTTCCCATTAAGACTTTGGCTTTAAAAATTGAGGCGTAGAAAACTGCCGTATCACGTGCATTATATTTTGGCGCTGGTTCCTGTTGTTTAAAGGAAGGATCATGTTCTTCGTCAATAACAATAAGCCCCAGGTTTTTAAAAGGCAGAAAAAGAGCGCTTCTTGCTCCCAGGATTATCTTTAACTCGCCTGTTTTTATTTTATTCCAAAGCTCAACTCTTTCATTGTTATTAAATTTGGAATGATAGATGGCGATATTTCCTCCAAAATTAATTTGCAGCCTTCGTATAATCTGTGCCGTTAGTGTAATCTCGGGAAGAAGATACAGCACTTGCTTTCCTTCCTCAATAAATTTTTCTATTTGCTTAATGTAGAGTTGTGTTTTACCGCTGCTGGTAATTCCATGTACAAGGCAAACATCTTTTTTAGTAAACGCAGCATCTATTTCATTTAGGGCCTTTTTTTGTGACTCACTTAATTCAAATTTTATATCACTTTTTTTTGGAAGGCTTTTCAGCCTGTCGACACTTCTCCTTTCAATAAACAAAACATTTTTATCGGTAAGTCCTTTCAATTGCGCAACAGATGCACCTGACTTTTTCAAGAGTTCTGTTTGAGAAACTTCTCCTTGTGTTTTCATGAAATGAAGAAAACTTAGCAGTAATTCCATTTGCTTAGGAGCTCTCGAGTTATTCAATAATTCATTTAGCTTTTCATCATTGTCGTATTCAGGATTTAGAATAATATAATTCTCCTTTTTTTCTTTGTATGTATTGTTGAATGCTTCCCATGCGTAACATACTTTTTTTTCTATCAGCCTTTTGATTAATGGATATACATGAATAATATCTGCCACCATTTGAACTTCCGATAGTCTCAACTCCCTTTTTATGAGCAAAGCCTCAGCTACAAGATATTCTTCGTTATCCAGCTCGGAAAAATCATCGCCGTATTCATCATTATAAATTAAGATGGTTTCGCTGCTTAATTTTAGATGCGTTGGCAACGCGGCAGCCATTACTTCACCTTCGCTGCACATATAGTAATCACTTATCCATTTCCAAAGATCAAGTTGCTGCTGGTAAACAATCGGTTCATCATCAATAATATTTAAAATGTCTTTAGTTTCGAAGGATGGCTTCACGTCACTTACAGACTTTATTATGCCAGCATATTTTTTATTCTTTCCAAACACTACTTCGGTGCGACAACCAATTTTGATTTTTTCTTGCAGATTTGATGGAACGGAATATGTGTAGGTTTTTGGAATGGCAAGAGGAAGAATCACTTCGATCCATTGTTTCGCTTTCATGCCGCCGTCAAATAAATTCTGCTCCTGCAAATTTTCATTTATCATTTACACAAATATAAATTCAAACCCGTAAAGCAAATTCTATTTGATCCAACTCGCATCATAGCGTTTTAAACCTTCTTCCATTTGAAGGAAGATTTTATCTTTAAGCGATGCCACATCATTTGCAGTCAGGCCCTCTGTAGACGTTTCAGAAAGGTATACCGCCCTGCATCGTCCGGGATTCAATGAAAAAATACTCTTGTAGTTAAGACGATCATAAGTATCTAAAAATAATATGGGCTTTATAGGTGTCTGGGTTTGTATTGCTATTTTAAAAGCGCCATCATAAAAGTTTTTTAACGGTTGATTTGTCATATTAAAAGTTCCTTCGGGGCAGATAAAAACTGAAATCTTTTTGTTCAAAAAATAGATCAGATTTTTTATGCTCTGCAATCTCTTTCCGGCGTTCTCCCTATCAACCAAAACTGCACCTTTTTTGTAAATAGATCCGAAGATGGGAATTTTTGTCATTTCTGATTTTCCTAAAATGCGAACATGTTGTCGCCTGATCGCTTTCATCATCATAGGAATATCAAGGTAGGAAATATGATTGCTCACAAAAATGTATTGTTTATTCCTATCATGTTTTTCTTCATAAATATTCATATGTCTTATACCTGTTGTGAAAAAAAAAGCATCTCCCCAGAAGCGACAGACCTTGTATAATATATTGCCTCCCTTTATTTCATCAAACAAAAAACTATATAAAAAAAAAGGAAGTAAGAAAAACATTAAAGCCACGAAAACCAAAAACCCGTAAATACTAAAAAGAAAACGGAATATCTTATTTAACTTACTCACATTAAAAGGTTTAACCAGGTAAAATGAATGGAAATATACACCACTAAAAGCCCAAAATTTATTACTCAAAAGACGAAATTTAACCTAAAATCTCAAAAAACCACCTTCCTCGGGATTTTAATAGGAAATTTTATCGATAATTCCCTTACATTTGCACTCCAAAAATTTGGAATTTATGTTTGCAGTAGTAAAAATAGCCGGACAACAATTTAAAGTTCAACCAGGCCAAAACTTATACGTACCTCATTTAACCGGTAAATCAGGAGACAAAGTTGAGTTTTCTGATGTTCTATTACACGATGATGCAGGAAAAATTTCGGTTGGTGGAGATGCGAAAGTTACGGTAAAAGCGGAAATAGTAAATGATCTTATTAAAGGCGAAAAAGTTATTGCCTTTAAAATGAAAAGAAGAAAAGGATTTAGAAAAAAGCATGGTCACCGTACCCAATACACGCAAATAAAAGTTACTGACATAGCATAATAAAAATTATGCTAACAATAGATGATATCAATTTTCATGGTATCATTTTAAAAAATAATAATTTTTAATTTTAAAATCATGGCACATAAAAAAGGTGAAGGCTCGGTTAAGAATGGCCGCGATTCGCAAAGCAAAAGATTAGGTGTAAAAATTTTCGGTGGCCAGGCAGCTACCTCAGGAAATATTATTTTACGTCAACGTGGTACCGTTTATCATCCAGGTAAAAATGTTGGTCTTGGAAAAGATTTTACCATCTTTGCAACAACAGATGGCGTTGTTGAATTCAGAAAAACGAAAGGCGATAAGACCTTCGTTTCAGTAAATGCAGTTGAGGCTACACCATAAATTTTATAAATAATTTTTGGCAGTTAAAAAAATGTTTTTATTTTTAGTTTTTATTTACTAACAATTAAATTCTAAAAACATGGCAACAGCAAAGAAAGCTGCTAAAAAAGCTGCTCCTAAAAAAGCTGCTAAAAAAGCTGCTCCTAAAAAAGCTGCTAAAAAAGCTGCTCCTAAAAAGGCTGCTAAAAAAGCTGCTCCTAAAAAGAAGTAATCATTTAACTTCTAAAATTAATATCACTAAAGTCCCGGAAGTCCGGGACTTTTTGTTTTATGAAACTTAAGGTGGCAAAGAGTTTCAGGGCAATTGCAATTTGAGCTAAAAAATATAAGCCTGATTTTATTTAAATTTAATGAATGGACAATTATGAAATAGCAAAGCATTTTTCATTGCTTTCGAAATTGATGGAAATTCATGGAGAGAATAGTTTTAAATCGAAAACTTATTCCATTGCGGCATATAAAATAGAGCAACTAACGGTGGAGCTACACACGCTTTCCGCCGAAAATATTTTTTTAGTAAATGGCATCGGGGAGGCAATTGGAAGGAAAATTCTTGAATTAGCAGCCACCGGAAAAATAAAAATACTTGATGAATTACTTTCAAAAACGCCGGAAGGAATTCTTGAAATGATGAAGATTAAAGGTATTGGTCCAAAAAAAATTTCTACGATATGGAAAGAGATGAATGTAGAAAATATGGGCGAACTTTTATATGCCTGCAATGAAAACCGTTTATCTCTTTTAAAAGGCTTTGGAAAAAAAACCCAGGATAACGTAATTGAATCTATTGAATTTTTTCTGAAACAAAAAGGTCATTACTTATATGCACAGGTAGAATCGGCCGCGCTGGATATGCAACAATTATTTTGCAAAATTTTCGATTGCGGGAAAGTAAAAATTGCGGGATCGTTTGCAAGACAAAATGAAACTGTTGACGAACTCGAATTTGTTGTTCCGCTTTCAAAAGATATGATTTTAGAAAAAGCAGGAGTCGTTCCTGAACTTTATTTTCTTGAAAATACCGATGAATATGTTTTATATAAATACAATGAGGGAATTAACGTAAAACTTCATATCGCAAATGAAGCTGATTTAATACAACGAGTTTTCGAAATAACCAATACCACAGAATTTAATAAATCCTTTTATGAGATGTTCCCGAAGTTGGAATTCCAAAATTTACAAACTGAGGAAGAAGTATTTAAGAGAGCCGGACTGCAATATATTCCCCCTTACTTAAGGGAATCCGGAAACATACTGGAAGCCGCGAGGGAAAAAAAGATCCCGGAATTAATTCAGCCAGCAGATATAAAAGGCATCATACACTGCCACAGCAACTGGAGCGATGGTTCTAATACACTCGATGAACTGGCAGCCGCCTGTGTGCAAGAAGGGTATGAATATCTTGTAATTAGTGACCACAGTAAATCAGCCTTTTATGCGCAAGGACTTAACGAAGGAAAAATAAAAGCCCAGCATCAATTCATTGAGGAGCTTAATTCAAAATTGGCTCCTTTCAAAATATTTAAAAGTATTGAAAGCGATATCTTAAACGATGGTAATCTCGACTACAGCAATGCAATCCTTTCAACTTTTGATCTTGTAATTGCTTCCGTTCATTCCAACTTAAAAATGAATGAAGAAAAAGCGATGTTGCGATTGATGAATGCAATTGAAAATCCCTACACAACCATTCTTGGGCACATGACGGGGCGATTATTGTTAAGTCGAAAAGGGTATCCGGTAGATCATAAAAAAATTATCGACGCATGCGCCATACATAATGTGGCTATTGAAATAAATGCTAATCCCAGCAGGCTCGACGTTAGTTGGAAATGGCTGGACTATGCGAAGGCAAAAAATGTATTGGTCTCTATTAACCCCGACGCTCATGCTATTGAACAGTTTTCGAATACCCGTTATGGTGTGTTAGTCGCACAAAAAGGAATGATTACAGCCAAAGATAATTTGAGCAGCTTCGGCTTAAGTGAATTTGAAACCTTCCTTAAAAAAAACAAGGAGAAAAAAGAGCGTATTTAATCAGGAATCTGCAATGGGAAGCTCAACATAAAATATCGTCCAGCTTTTGCCATCGGTTTCAAACCAGATTTTTCCATTTAGTTTTTCAATTATTCCCTTACACATGGCAAGCCCAAGACCGGTACCAGATGTTTTGGTTGTAAAGTTTGGAATAAAAATTTTGCTGTACATTTCTGCGGGTATGCCATTCCCGTTATCTTTTACTGAAACTAAAACATTTTTTTCTGTGAGCTGGCTTTTAATTGCAATTATTGCTTTTCTTGATTCCGGAACTGATTGCACTGCATTTTGAAGAAGATTCGTAAACAGCCTGTTGATCTGCGTTTTATCGGCCTCAACCATAATTTCATGATGATATAGGTTAGTCTCGATTTCAAGTTTTTCATTTGCTGAATAAAGCGAAGCGACATTAATAAGAGTGCGGTTTATATCAAATAACTGATTTTTAGCATTACCTAGATTTGCAAACTGCGCA
Organism: Ginsengibacter sp.; assembly: GCF_057362405.1. Taxonomy (NCBI): domain Bacteria; kingdom Pseudomonadati; phylum Bacteroidota; class Chitinophagia; order Chitinophagales; family Chitinophagaceae; genus Ginsengibacter; species Ginsengibacter sp. Next base: position 64,696 of record NZ_JBMQQG010000038.1, on the reverse strand, counting down.
AAGTCGCTGGCAATCTTCGACAAGTGTTCTATTTGTTCCAGCAGGATATTGGACACGTATAACGATATCTTTTTAACACCCGGCGAATTGTTATCAATTGCCATTTGGAGGTACTGCAAATTAAGCTTCATAGGTGTCAGCGGATTTTTAATTTCATGGGCTACCTGTCTTGCCATTTCACGCCACGCTCCCTCTCTTTCACTTTTCGCCAAAAGCTGTGCACTCACATCTAATTTTCTTACCATCTTATTATATTCATTAACCAATTCACCAATTTCATCTTTACGGTTCCAGACTATTTCTTCATTTGTCTTTTCAAGATTTACTTCTTTCATCTTGTTGCTTATAAGAGAAAAAGACCGGGTAATTCTATTGGTGATGAACACTGCAATTATACCAGCTATAAGAAAAATAAATGCATTGAGGTTAATTATCGTAACCAGGAAATTTGAAATTTCATCCTGCAGATTACTCTGCGATTCGAAATACGGAATATTAAGATAAGCATATTCTTTACCGGTTTCGTCTCTAACGGGTACATAGTTACTGAGATATTCCAGACTTCCTATTAATTGTTCCTGCGAATACTGAACATCCTGTAATTTATTCAAATGAAAAAAAGCAACAGGGTCCATTTTTTTACTTACTATCCCCTTTTTGTACGGCAACGGTAATGATGAAATTTTGAGGTCTCCGTTAAGATCGTAAAGATTAATATCTGCATCGTGAATACTGGCCACCCTGTTGATAGTTTCATCTAACTTTTCATCAGAAACAGAATCAAACTCCATTAACTGGGTATTGCCCGTTGACATTGTATCAATGGAATTTCGGATTTCATTTTCCATTACGTGAATGGTGCGGCTAAGTTTTTCGCGATTGTTACTATGATAGCGGCTTATAAAAAAAAGTATTGTCGTAACCCCAATTACCAAAAAAGAAAAAATACTTATGATGATAATAGTGCCATGCACCTGGTTACGAATAGTAAATTGCCAGAACGATTTGAAATTAAATGATCCTATCTTACTACCTAGTAATTTATTTAGAAAATTAAATAGAATTGTAATAACCAAAAAGGAGCAAAATAGATATGCAAATAAAGTGATCGCTTCTATAAAAAGATTATTCTGCCGGGCAATCACAATTATCTTATCCTCATTAGCTCTGTACCACAATTCTTCATATCCATTCCTGTTTACTATTCTAAAGTCGTTATAAGTAAAAGACGAAGGGTCGACTGTGGTTGGAAAAGGGTAGTCATTATTACTGTTGCTAAGTTGATTGTCATTATAAATTGCAAAAGCATATATTGATGAACTCTCTATTGAATTCGTACTACCCTTGGAAAAAAGCTCGGGGTATAAAGCATCGCTTTTATATTTTTTGGGAGTTGAAACAATAAAAATATATCCTTTTGTGTGTCCTGAAGAATCAACAAAGTCTTTTTTAGTAATGTAGTTAAAACGATCATATGATATGTCGTAATAGTATAGATCTGGTATTCCTGTTTTCTTTCCCTGTGTTTGAATGATAGCATTTAACGAATTAAAATTGGTGGAATCCTGGTTAAAAAGTGGTGCCTCATTTTCATCAAAAGTATAGATGCGGGTATCATAATTATTTATATACCCCGAAAAATTCTCGTTAATGAGGCTATCTTTTAAATACCTGTTATCGTAGGGACTTTTAAACCTCTCGAAAATGCCTTGTAATGCCTGATTATTGAAATCATTTAGCATAACGTTTATGATCTTCTCGCCGGTAGGGTCCGCCCTCATCGCAATATTTTCGGCAAAGGTTTTTCGCTGATCCAATTCTTTCTTCCTGTTCTGAACGACTATTGCTGCTGTAATTGAAATAGAAAAGAAAAAAAGCCAGAAAATAAATCGGGTCGATATTAAATTATAGGCATCTATGGCAAGAAATACCTTGTTCAGAAGGAACACAAATAATAAAAGCCAGCCCAGCAGATAAAGATTGAATGTTACGTGGGGTGAATGAAAACTGAATGTTAGAAAAATCAAACCAATTAACGCTATAGACACGTACAAAACAAACAAGTTAGGCTGCACTATTTTTTTTATCGGTTGCAAAAGTATCTGGATGAGAAAGAAGTAACCGGTTGCAATGCAACTAAGTACTATAAATCCAATTACACTGTAAATATTATTGATAGTAAAAAAATTGATTACATCAAATGATATAAGAGAATCAGATACCAGGCTCCTTACGATATTGCCACAAACAATTGTTATGATTATCATTAAAAGAGAAATGAAGCCAATGGCCGCATATCGTTTAAATGTGGAATTAAAATTTATTCCGGCTGGTTCAAATTTATAATGCGACCGGATGAAAAGTACAACCCAAATAAATAGCAAAGAGTTTATAAATAAGTCGCCAAGGGAGTGGAATATAAAACCCGAACCATAGATTTGAGGATTAAATAACTCAAGTTGCTTAAAGTTTAAGGGAATAGGTAAAAAATAACTTAATACTCTAAGGAAACTGATAGATGCGATGAGCACGAGGAACGAAGGCAAAAACCCTTTCTTCTCAAAATAAAACCTGGCAAGTTTTTGAATGAAAAAAAGAATCAATATACCTGCCAGGATTCTTATCCAGATAGAAACTATATTATCCTGCGTGGAAATATTAACCTTTACCTGCTCCAAATAAAATAGTTTTTCGCCGTTAATACCCTTAACTGCGGTGCGGGTTGGCGAAACACTTATATCATAATTATTCTCTGCATTATCAACCGCCACAAACGAGTTTTGGAGATACTTATTTTCGATATAATAATTCCACTTAACGGGTATAAGCGAAATCATTTCATAAAGCAATCCATTAGAATTTTCAAAGGATTTTTTACTGATGACGTACCAGCCATTTATAAGTTCCTGAAAATAATTTCCGTCGGGTTTATCGAGCACAGTCGAATCGGGTAAAATAATTTGGGTATTCCAAAATATTGGGTGAGGCTCCGCAAAAGGCGCAATCCGGTAAATAAAAAAGAAATAGTCTTTCCCAACAAAATTGTCCAATTCTTTCTCGTCGTAAGAACGATTGATTATCTTATTTATTAAGGCTGTGTTATTGAAAGAATTTTTACTTTTTCTTTGGTTGACCTGGATATTTCTTTGAATACTGTTTTGAACTGCTCCAATGGTAGCAGTTCCACTCCAGTAATTATCTATTATAAATGAAATCGTAAACAACCACGCCGATGCGAGCAGGAGATATCCATTTCTCCCAAAAAATGTAGCGGTGTTTTTGTTTACTGTGTTATTCACTGTTTTTCTTTCTTTATTTCGTCCCACAGGGCATCCATTTCTTTCAAAGTCATATTGCTTAAATTATGTCCTTTTCCTGCAGCAGTTTCCTCCATTTTTGTAAAACGTTTGATAAATTTTTTATTAGTAATTTCCAATGCATTTTCAGCATCAACATTTAAAAATCTAACATAATTTATTACAGAAAAGAAAAGATCGCCGGCTTCTTCCTCAATATCCGCATCATTACCAGAATTTACCGCATCGAGCAATTCCGCTTTTTCTTCTTCTATCTTATCCCAAACCTGTTCTTTGGTTTCCCACTCAAAGCCCACCTGCTTTGCTTTTTCCTGCAGGCGCATGGCTTTCACCATCGCCGGCAACGATTTGGGTACACCACTTAAAACTGATTTTTTCCCTTCGCTCAATTTTATCTGTTCCCAGTTCTTCTTAACGTCTTCGTCGTCTCTTACAATTACGTTTCCGTAAATATGCGGATGACGTTTAATTAATTTTTCACATATGGCATCAATAACTTCCTGCAGGGAAAATTGTTTTTGTTCCTGTGCAATTTTTGAATAAAAAATAATATGTAATAACAGATCGCCCAATTCCTCCTTAATGCCGCTCCAGTCTTTATCAGTTATCGCGTCAGCCAATTCGAAAGTCTCTTCAATTGTTTGCTGCCGAAGTGTGTGGATGGTTTGCTTTTTATCCCAGGGACATTTTTCACGAAGCTCATCCATGATCTTTATTAATGGAGTAATATCAGTGTGCGGATTCATCAGGAAATTTTAAACTTGAAAAATTGAGACAAAAAAGAAAAGCAAAAACAAGACAATACTCAATACAAAAAACGACAATAAAAACATAAAATATTTCACGATAGTTTTAGCTCTTTTTTGCCCGTAAAAGTTACGCATTGCTTTATATAAATAAAACAAGGTAATTAAAGACAATAACGCATTAAGGATATTCATCCAATCCCAGTTAGTATATGTTTCTATTTTAGAAATTATAAGACTTAGCAGCATTATTATAAATACGAAAACATAAAAATGTATTGTAAAGATTGCATGGCTTACATAATAAAACTTTTTTCTCCTTACATATAATAATTTAAAAAATAAAGCGGCAAAGGGCAAAGAAATAAAAAGCATCTGGGGAAAATGGTGCATTAAACCTTCCATAACAGCACCGGTTGCGTCTTTTTGTCTGCCACGGTATTTTTGATTAATCTCTATTCCTTTATATACAAATTGCCGTACAAGCCAGTTATCCTTTCTCGCACCTGACTTTAATAGTGAATCGTACTGCCCCCGGGTCTTATAAGCGGTACCAAAAAAATTAATAGGTGATTGACTGATACTATCCATAAAATGCTTCAAACCATCTCTTGTCATGGGAGAACCATGATTTAACACTTTAGTAAATGAATTAAAATCTTCCTGCGATAATTGGTTTATCTGTTTAAACGTTTTTCCGTTTACGACCGTGTCGGCAATAAGTCCATTCTTATTTACATTTAGTGTCGAAAAAAACACAAGAAAAAAAACAAATGATGTAAAAAGATACATTCTTATCGGGTTAAGATAACCTGATCTTTTTCCATTCATATATTCCTTAGACAAAAAACCTGGCTTAAATAAAAGGTCTTTTAACGAGGAAAAAAATTTCCCGTCAAAATGTGTAACGTCACTGAAGAAATGAGATAATAGGTGCCAAAAAGACTCCTGAGGTTCTATATTTTCCTGCCCGCAAACATGGCAATATTTTCCAATAACGGTCGTTCCACAATTAAGGCAGTTTTTTTCTTTACGTTGGGGAAGATGTGACACTCGTATTTGCTTAATAAATTATGGTTAAAAATAACAAACTAAATTTGCATGCAGAATTATTCTGTATTTTACATTAATGAAGAGCACCCAACTAAACCAATCCAAATTTTCCTATAAAATGATAAAAAGATCTGCAATTTTTTACCCTGTATTATTGCTGTTAACCTGTATGTTTTCGATTTCTGCAGATGGCCAGTATTATTATAAAGACATCTGGAATAACCAGCAGTTAGTTAAAGAATTCAACCTCCTGAAAAATGCTAATCTAAAAACAATAAAAATCAAAAGTTTTGAAGATGATGGTGAACCAAGTGAAGGTTTCTTCTGTGAAAAAAAAATAAATAAGAATTATACACAGTCGCAGATGATTTCAAAATCGAATGTAACTGGCCAATCATTAATAGTTTCCGATTATAACGCTAACGGGCAACCGGTTAAAACCACAGATGATACTCCCACAAGCACGAGCATTACAGAATATGAATACAATCAAAATGGCCAACTCCAGGCAGTACGAACGATAACAAAAGGTGATGATGATTCTGAAAAGATCACGGAAACCCACGAGTATTTTTATGACGATAAAGGTCATCCGGCAAAAATGCTGCGGAAAAAAGGAGAAATACTTATTTCAACCATCCATTTTGTCAGTGATTCCAGCGGAAATATTATCGAAGAAGATGTAGAGGGCAATAGTGCCACCGATAAAAAATTTTACTATTATTATGATGATAAAAACCGGCTTACTGACGTTGTCCATTATAATGAAAGAGCGCAACGGCTGTTGCCGAATTACATGTATGAGTACAATACTCTTAACGAGCCGAGACAAATGATTTCAACAGAGGAAGGAGGAAACAACTATTTTATATGGAAGTATACTTATAACGATCAAAATCTTCGCGAAACAGAAAAATGTTTTTCAAAAGCAAGAAGATTATTAGGAACTATACAATATGAATACAAACAGTAGTAGTGAGATTTTAGTTTAGATTCTGTAACCCGGTAAGTTTCAGTGTAGGCCATAGCAAACTTAACTCTCGATAAAAATGGACCCTGACTCATTATTTATCAAAGTTAACGCTTAGTTAAACTGGTATATTAACATAAATGACAGTTACCCGGAAGGATTTATGCACGTCTAATAATTAAAAACTACCAACGATGAAAAAAATATACATATACCTTTCTGTGGTGTCGATAGTGATACTTGCATCATGCACCATCACCAATTATCCCCAAAGTTATACTTCCGATCAACAGGATATAACTTACCAGCAATTTTATGATAATCTGAGCCCTTATGGTCAATGGGTTAACTATCGTAATTACGGTTACGTATGGGTACCTGATGAAATGGGTTTCAGGCCATATTATAATAATGGCCATTGGGTTTATACCGATTTTGGATGGACCTGGGTATCAAACTATAGCTGGGGCTGGGCTCCTTTTCACTATGGCCGCTGGACGTATGATTATGCTTACGGTTGGATGTGGATCCCGGGGTACCAGTGGGCGCCGGCATGGGTTTCATGGAGAAGCGGCGGAGACTACTACGGATGGGCGCCGCTTGGGCCAGACGTTGATATTAATGACAACTATGGCTCAAATATTCCCTACGATTATTGGTCGTTTGTGCCTTGCCGTTATATAACCAGCCCACGCATAAATAACTATTATGTGAACAGGCAACAAAATATCACCATCATAAATAATACGACCATTATCAACAACACACGGGTAATTAATAATAACAACAGGTATATCACAGGCCCATCTGCCGATGACGCAGAGAGAAATACCCGGGAAAAAATAAGACCGGTAAAAATTGAACAAAGAAACAGGGCGGGTGGCACAGAAGTTACCGGCAACAGAATAACAATGTACAGGCCGGGCGTAAAAGAATCACCACAACAAAATCAAAACTGGAAACCCTCTAAAATTGGCAACCTGGACGAAGTAAAGGCCCGCCATGACAGAGACAATACACAACCTGTGAGAGACGATTCGCGGAAAGAATTAAATCCCACTGACAGGATTCGGCCGGGGAATGATAATTATAAAAATAACCAACCGCCCGTTATGCCACGGAGGGAAATTACACAGCCACAAAGCCCGAATAACAATAATCAAACAGATCAGCCCAATCCTCCGAACATTAAAAAGGACAATACATCGCCCGATAACGAAAGACTGAATCGCGAAAAAGATAATCAACAGCGCAACGAAAAAAACAATAGCAATTCACCTGTTGATAACCCACAGCTAAAACCACAAAATACAGACAGGAAAAATGATCAGCCTAATACAAGAGAGTTTCAAAATAATAATGATAAGCCGCAACCAAAACCAGAAAATACGGACAGGAAAAATGATCAGCCTAATGCAAGAGGGTTTCAAAATAATAATGACAAGCCGCAACCACCCGTGCAAAATAATCCGCCTGCAAAAGATCGCAATACAAATCAGCCAAACAACAATAGTAACCCCATAATTAAGCCGGTGATAAAACCCCAGTTTAATAATGTGAGACCACAAAATAATACACAACAACAGGAACAAAAAGATAAGCCGGCGAACCAGCCCCGTCTAAACAACCGGGCACCGGTAATCAGAAATATAAAGCCGGCTGATACAAAGCAACCCGGACAAGATCCTAATCAACAAAAGGACAAAAAGATTAACTAAAAAATTAAGCGTTAAAAAATATAACCAAAAATTTAAAAAACAAAGCGGCCGCAAGCCGCTTTTGTTTTGCGGTCCAATAAAAATTCTTATCTTTTTAAAAAATAGATTTCTCAATTTTGTTTCTAAAGAAAAAAATAAATTATGTTTGAATTTTTAAGACAACCCTGGCCATGGTATGTAGCGGGTCCTCTCATTGGCCTCATGGTTCCTTTATTATTACTCCTTGGCAACAAAACTTTTGGAGTCTCTTCATCCCTTCGTCATATATGTGCTGCGTGTTTGCCTTCAAAAATTCCATTTTTTAGTTATGATTGGAAAAAAGAATCCTGGAATTTATTTTTTGTCAGCGGAATATTATCGGGCGGCCTTATTGCGGCATTGCTACTCATGAACGACAAACCTGTTGATGTAAATCCAAAGTTGATTGCGGAGTTTTCAAAATACGGGGTTACCAATTTTCACTCTTTGGTACCAGTGCAACTATTTAACTGGCAACAATTATTTACTTTAAAAGGCTTCATTCTAATGGTGGTGGGTGGCTTCTTTGTAGGCTTTGGAACCCGCTATGCAGGCGGATGCACATCGGGCCATTCCATTATGGGACTGTCCAACTTACAATTTCCATCTTTGGTAGCAACAATATGTTTCATGGCCGGCGGCTTTATAATGGCCAACCTTATTTTACCTTTCATTTTAACGCTTTAAATAATGAGTAATACATCAATTGAAGAAACCGTCGAAACAAATACTGACTTTGAAGTTCGTTCATTAGATGCCATGTGCATTAATGAATCGTCTCTGCAACACCCTTGGTGGTACAATATAAAATACCTTGTCGCGGGTATTTTGTTTGGAATTATACTAGTAAAGTCTGAAGTAATTTCCTGGTTCAGAATCCAGGAAATGTTTCGCCTTGAAAGCTTTCACATGTATGGCGTAATCGGGTCTGCGGTGGTAACGGGAATCATATCAATCTTAATCATAAAAAAATTCAACATAAAAACTATTTATGGTGAAAAAATTAAATTGTATCCGAACAAGTTTAATAAAGGACAAATTTTTGGCGGATTAATTTTTGGCTTCGGTTGGGCGTTAACAGGTGCCTGCCCCGGCCCTTTGTTTGCTCTTATTGGCACAGGTGCATTAGTAATAATTGTTACACTGCTCAGTGCAATAGCAGGAACCTGGGTATATGGTTTATTGAGAGAAAGACTACCTCATTAATTATTTTATGCGCATGTCAATCAGAACAATATTTATATCTATTGTAACTATTTTTTTGATCACTTTTTTAAGTACTCTCCTGCCCTCTTGCAACATAACTTCGGACAAATACACGTCAAACGATTCCACACCTGTAGCGCCATGGTACGGATGGAATAAGTACCAACTAAAACCTGAAGACTCATTGGCCCGGTTAGGACATGATCTTATAGAAAATACATCTTACTATTTTGGCCCGAAGGGGAAAATTGCCGCCATTACAAATGGAATGGAATGTCAGAATTGCCATATACAATCCGGTATCATTCCGTGGGGAAATAATTTTAGTGCCGTGGTTATGTCTTATCCAAGATTTAGTGGTCGCAGCGGAAAAATGATGTCCATTTCACGCAGAGTAAATGATTGCTTTGAAAGAAGTTTAAATGGACTGGCGATAGATACTACCAGCCGTGAAATGCAGGCCATCATCGCTTATATGCATTGGATCGGAGATGATATACCAGCCGGCAAAAAGCCTTTAGGATCAGGAATAATGAAGCTCAAATATCTGGATAGAGCAGCTGACCCGGTTAAAGGAAAAATTGTTTTTCTAAATAACTGTCAGCGTTGCCATGGTGCAAACGGAGAAGGAAAACCCAATCAAAATTCATCAGGATTTATTTATCCTCCTTTATGGGGCGATCATAGCTTTAATACCGGCGCAGGTTTATACCGTATATCCAACTTTGCCGGTTTTGTAAAAAATAATATGCCATTTGAAGAAGCAAGTTATCAGCATCCGAAACTTACTGATGAAGAAGCATGGGATGTGGCTGCATTTGTAAACAGCCAACCCCGGCCTCCAATAAAAAATAAGATAGATTACCCTGACATTTCTAAAAAAGAAATCGATAATCCCATCGGGCCTTACATCGACACGTTTTCTGAATTACAACACAAATACGGGCCCTTTAAACCTATCGAAGAAGCAAGGAAAAAATTAGTAAGCCATTAAAGGTTATTGGTCAACTACTGAATCTTGGACTTGCTTTTTGCCCTCTATTTTGTTTTATTTAAAGTAAAACATATGCTTTCGCTAATTTTGCATGCAAAATATTGTTATGAATAGAATAGAAATGGAAAGAAAGACCGGGGATTTTGGTTTCCAGGCGAAAGATGAAAACGGCAATACATTACATACCGACAGCAGTATTGAAAACGGTGGAAGTAATTATGGCTTTCGCCCCATGCAATTGATATTGGCGGGGTTAGGGAGTTGCAGCGCAATTGACATGGTATCTATTCTAAAAAAACAACGGCAAACAATTGACAATTTTAAAATTAAAATAGCCGGCGAAAGGGAAAAAGAAAAAACACCTTCCCTTTGGGAATCAGTGGAAGTAATATTTGAATTGTATGGAGATATTGATATAGAAAAAGCAAAAAAAGCAGCTGCTTTGTCAATTGAAAAATATTGTTCAGTTGCAGAAACCCTCAGGCGCGGGGGGACGCAAATTAAGTGGGATGTAAAGGTGATTAATACAGAAACAGTGTTGGCATAATAATCTTATAAACAGAATGATTTAGAATGAATAAAGATTTCTTCAACCAGATTTTAAGCAGGCAACAGCAAAGAGAAATTGTACCTGCCAATGAAACGATCGCGGAATGGGCACTAAACGTAATTGGATTGTTGTATCCTGAATTATCGATATCATCCTATTCTTCCACAGCGGAAATTGAAGAAGAATATGAAAGGCAGAAAACTGATCTCGTTACTATTTTAAATGCAACCCGTGCCTGCAACGATTGTAATAACGAAGAAATTGCCAAAGTCTTTTTTAAGAAAATACCTGACATCTACCGTGTGTTGAATACGGATATTTATTCTTTGCACACCGGAGATCCTGCTGCGAGGGTGGAGTTTGAAGTAATTCGTGCATACCCGGGTTTTTTTGCGTTGTGTTTTTACAGGATGGCTCATGAATTATTAAAGCTGGAAGTCCCCCTTCTTCCCCGCATACTTACCGAATATGCCCATTCAAAAACGGGTATTGATATACATCCAGGCGCAAAAATTGGTGATCATTTTTTTATCGATCATGGCACCGGAATCGTGATAGGTGAAACGGCTGAAATTGGCAACCATGTTAAATTATACCAGGGTGTTACTTTGGGTGCCATGAGCGTTGATAAAAACATGGTATTTAAGAAACGCCATCCAACAGTTCAGGATCACGTAATTATTTATTCGGGAGCTACTATTTTAGGAGGGTCTACAACTATTGGTCACCACAGTGTAATAGGCGGTAATGTATGGCTCACCAAAAGTATTCCACCTGGTTCATTAGTGTATCACAACCCTGAAATAACAGTTGTTGAAGGGAAGATTGCTAACTACTAAATAATATTATGGCAACAATTTTGGACACAGTTGGCAATACTCCGCTAGTGGAATTGCAACGAATCAATACAAACAAAGACGTAACAATTTATGCGAAGCTGGAAGGAAATAACCCGGGCGGAAGCGTAAAAGACAGGCCCGCGTTGAATATGATAAAAAGCGCTCTTGAAAGAGGAGATATTAATAAAGATTCAAAGCTTATTGAAGCCACTAGTGGCAATACCGGCATAGCCTTGGCCCTAATGGCAAAATTGTATGGAATAGAAATTGAGCTGGTCATGCCAACTTCGTCTACCCGTGAACGTGTGGTAACTATGGAGGCTTTCGGCGCTAAAGTAACCTTGCTGGAAACTATAGAGAACTGCAGGGACTATGCCGAAGAAAAATCAACATCAGGAGAATTTTATATGTTGAACCAGTTTGCTAACCCTGATAATTATAAAGCGCATTATAAAACAACCGGCCCCGAAATATGGAGAGATACTAATAAAGAAATTACTCACTTTGTAAGTTCCATGGGAACCACGGGAACCATCATGGGCTGCAGTATGTATTTGAAAGAACAAAATCCGGCAATCCAAATTATAGGTTGCCAGCCAACGGAAGAATCTTCTATCCCCGGTATAAGAAGATGGCCGGTTGAATATTTACCTAAAATTTTCGATCCCTCGAAAGTAGATCGCGTAATGGATGTATCGCAGGACGAAGCCATTGAAATGACTCGACGACTTGCGAAAGAAGAAGGCATCTTTGCCGGAATGAGCAGTGGTGGTGCAGCTTCTGCTGCCATAAGATTATCGAAGGAAATATCTTCAGGTGTAATTGTCTTCATTGCGTGCGATCGCGGCGACAGGTATTTGAGCAGTGATTTATTTGGTTAAAAAATTATTCAATCGCAACCGCTATTTTAGTTCCGTGCTTCTGTTAAGCAACACTTACTAACTAAATGCCACTTACAGAAACTTTACTATTTTCACTTTAGTAAAGATCTGTACTAACACTAAAATTTATGGATCGGGTAACTGTGCCACGCACCTTCCTGTTATGAGAAATAGCAGGCTCCCATAAAGGTGAATTATCAAAAAGCCCCAAAGCAGCCTTATCAAATGCGGGATTTAAAGGAAGACTAACGCGATAATCAATAACCTTCCCTTCTTCATTAATGGTAGCGGTGACAGAAACAACAGCCTGGTAGCCCGTTTTAAATTTATATCCTGAAGGAAAATACACATTCTTGTCAAAATATTTATTCCATGCTTTTTCGCCGCCGACAAATTGAGGTTCTCTATCGGTTGAAGTTGTATCACTCATCGGGTTTCCATCTTCATCAAAATAATTCTTATCAATTAATGTATCGAGACGGTACATTTCAAGGGAACTTATTTTACCATTTTTATGAAAGTATTGCCACTTACCCTGTTGTTTATCAAACTCGGCATATCTTCCTGCGGAAGATGGATTGCCATTATCAAACCATGAGACATAGACGCCGTTGCCATTTGCATCAACATTAAGAGAATCTCTCTCGCTACCATCCTCGTACCAACCCAGCGAAATTCCCTCCGGATTGCCGTCGATATAATTTTGAGAATCTTTTATTGACCTATCCGGGTAATAGCTCATCCATGTTCCCGATTTTTTTCCATGAACGTATTTACCGGCTGCCTCTAACGCCCCTGTCGGATAAAAATAATAAAAACTACCATTGGGAATTTTTTCACCCTCATCCTCATACAATCCCGCACTTTCTAATTTTTTTAAACTAACAAAATAATCTGTCTTATACCAGCCTGAATCTGTTTTTACTTCCAACGAATAAAATCTTGCTTCATCCGAGAGGCATTCGCGTCCATAGTAGTTATAATAATGTTCAATTTTATTTTGGGAAAAAGAAGCCGCATATATAAACACGCAAATAGTGGTTAAAGAAAAAATTTTAGCAGACATAAATAGAAAGTTTTGGCAAAAAATGTTAGTTCAGCAATCAATATTAATCGTTTCTTTTGGATTTTTCAAGTACGAAGGAAAATTAACTAATCATGACTTCAATTAACTACACAATATTTATTCTGATTTTACATCACATGATACCTTGTTAATTTTTCTTAACAAACTCTTCTTCTTAAGACCAAGCAAAATCCGTAAGAATTAATAATTTTACAATCTTCCAGGGTTACGCTATTTGAATGAAATAAGGTTTTACTTATCAAAAAATCTTTTTCAGGAAAATAGAAACCGTACCATTTTAAAAAACATTTATACAGTAAGCTGATGCCTTTTACTTTTTCGCACCCCGCAATAGTTTTACCTGCCACATATCTACCTAAAAAATATTATTCAATTAGTGCCCTAATCATGGGCAGCATGGCTCCTGACTTCGAATATTTCATCAGGATGAAAGGTTTCAGCACCTATAGTCATACCTGGACAGGGCTATTTTGGTTTGATGTGCCATTGTCAATTATATTACTTTTTATCTTTCACAACCTCGTTCGCAACGCCCTGATAGAAAACCTTCCGTTCAGCTTCAATGTTCGTTTATCATCTTTCCAGAATTTTAACTGGAATAAATATTTCCTGGAAAATTTGGCCATTGTTTTTGTTTCAACAGTGATTGGTGTTGCTTCTCATCTTGTGTGGGATGACTTTACGCATAGCGGCGGCTACTTTGTGAAAGCAATTCCTTTTTTGAACGGATCTGTTAACCTATTTGATCAAAGCATTTCAATTGCGGATATCCTTCAATATGCATGCTCTATTATTGGCGGATTGGTAATATTTATCGCAATCTTAAAATTGCCGGAAGGAGAAAAAACGAAACGAGACAACATACTCAATTTCTGGTTGATTGTTTCTGCAATCGCAATTTCGGTTTTTAATTTGCGGATCTTCACAGGAGGAATGTTCAACCACGCTTTTTTATCCGAAGATATAATCGTAAGCATTATTTCAGCAGTCCTTATTGGCATAACGGTTTCATGTATTTTCTTACGGGAAAGTAAAAATCAAAAGATATACAAGTACCTTGATAAAATAAGAAACAGGTAAAAGACACACCTTAATAGAATTCTAAACTAAAAAACTAGTGTATTGCATATTGCAGGCAGCAAAGACTTTAGCGCTGGCCCGCCTCAACTATTTCCCGAAGCTGCCCCGACAATAATTATTTATGTTTGTCCTGAACAGATGATTCAATTTTATTCCAATCAGGACAGACAAAAATAATCTCATCTAAATAATTGCAGCACTCAAAAAAGTTTTATAATTTTTACTTCCCTCAAAAAAAATTATTATGCCTTACTTTGATTTTCATTGCCATCCCGGATTAAAGCCAACTTTTTCTGATCAAACAAATGCAATCTCTCCCTGGCTATTCATCGATGCAAAGCTTGCAATTTTTAAAGATGTAAAGATTAGTATCAACCCATTATTTAATGAAGTATTAAATTCTCAAAGTTGCCTTGGACAATTGTATAACGGCGATGTGAAATTATTTGGTATTGCATTGCATTCGCCCGAGCAAAATATGGCAAAGGGCTTATTGGAGAAAAAGATTGTAAATCGTGGCGCTATTGCATTGCTTGATCGTGGCCGTTTGCAACTCATAGCCAGCGGTAACCACTATTTTGAATTTTTAAATGACGATCTCAATAGAGTCACAGAAACAAAATCTCCGCCGGAGTTAAATGGCGCTGTATTAAAAATAATTAAAAGCTCCGCTGATTTTGATGAAAACGAACCTAACACCATTTATGCATTTCTTGTGGTGGAAGGATTGCATTGTTTTTTTGAAGAACAGTCAGGCGTCAGTGTAAAAGAAGATTTCACAAAAAACTTTGAATCTTTTACAGATGCTAATACAATTCTGGCGATCAATATCTGTCACATTCAGCAAAACCTTTTTTGCAACCATGCCTACGGAATACAATTTATAAAGCCAGGATACTTTTTTCCTACAAGAAGTGGCATATCAAGCTGGGGAGTTGAAGTAATTAACAGGATGCTGGAGAAGAAAATCCTTACGGATATAAAACACATGAGTATGTTTTCAAGGTGGCAGCTATACAAAATGTTACGCGACCCCAATGATGAAAATAAATACATAGCGCCGATAATATGCACCCACGCAGGGCTTACCGGGCAGAGCATGAATGACAGCGTAAAATATTTACTTCGTACACCCGTTGATGTTGGTACGGTCTATGAAGTATGCCACATGAAACCAAAAAGCCCTTACATTGATGGCGTTTATTTTAATTGCAGCAGTATTAATTTATATAATGAGGATATAGAAACAATACTCCTTTCAGAAGGTTTAATAGGGCTGTCTTTTGACCAACGCATCCTGGGTTTTGCCGATGAAAATGTTTTGCGGGATGTAACGGTACCCAATGATGTAGAATATATAAGTGAACTCGAAGCAAATTTCTTTTTTCACGGAATAGAACCCTCTACCTTAAAATTATGGACCGATGACAGCAAAGTGTGGACATCAGAAGATTTTGAAAATCTCGATCCTGCATTTGATGTTATACTTCATCCTTTATTTTTCCTGAATCATGTTATTCATATTTTAACTGTTGCAAAAAATAATCCATTGATTGGTATTCAAAAAGCAATGAGGCAAATTTGCCTTGGTTCCGACAACGATGGGCTCATTAATGCAATAGACAATTGCAAGCAGGTAGATAAACTGGATACTTTTAAAACATTAATGATTAATAAAATGCCGGATTTATTGGAAAAGGCCGGACTTGGAAATGATGGAATTGACGTGAATATATTAGCAGAAAATATTTTTTATACTAACGGCAGAAATTTCATTTTAAACCGGCTACGTAGCATAGGAAAGTAAATTCTATTTCCTGAGTCATACCTTCGCTTACAGGTATCATCAATATTGATATTAAAATTCAATAAATTGAGTAGCCTGTTTTAAGCCATTGTAACATTTGTCACCAATATTTAAATAGATTAAACCCAATTTACAGCCATGCAAATTTTGGGGTATTTCGCTTCTCTACTTATCGGGATTTCGTTGGGAATGATTGGCGGCGGCGGATCAATTTTAACTGTGCCTGTACTGGTTTACTTATTTAGTGTAAATCCTCTTCTATCTACTTCTTATTCCCTGTTTGTGGTGGGTTCTACAAGCCTTGTCGGAGCCTACAATAACTATCTTAAAGGTTTGGTAAGAATAAGGACAGCATTACTTTTCGGCATCTCATCTATCTCAACGGTGTTTCTTACCCGTAAGTTTTTAATACCTCATATACCTAAAGATTTTGGGACCATAGGTAATTTTAAGATAACAGAATCGATGTTGGTTATGGTACTTTTTGCCATACTTATGGTCGCCGCATCTCTGTCCATGATAAACGACAGCAGGAAAAAAATAGAGGTTGATACCAGTAATAATAAAAAAATTAATATCCCAAAACTATTAGGCTACGGAGTTGCCATTGGCGCGGTAACGGGATTGTTGGGAGCTGGTGGCGGATTTCTTTTAATTCCAACGCTGGTGCTCCTTGTTAAGCTGCCGATGAAAGAAGCAATTGGCACTTCCCTGTTTATAATAGCATTAAATTCTTTAATTGGATTTACGGGGGATCTCGGCCATTTTGCAATTGACTGGATTTTCCTTCTGGAAATAACCGGCATTGCTATAATTGGAATTCTTATAGGCGGAGCATTGAATAAGAAAATTCACGGCAACCATTTGAAAAAAGGATTTGGGTGGTTTGTATTGATCATGGGTATCTATATAATTATTCACGAGACGTTAATTAAATAATGGCCAGGCCACAACTGCCAATTACCCTAACGGCTTCTTAAATGCCAGGCTTTTGGTTTTACAAATGCCCGTAAACCAGCGTGAGAAAGCGTTACACCGAATCCGGAATGCTTTCTTCCACTCCAGGGGAGCGCAGCGCTTACCCGGTCACAGCAATTCCAATAACCGCTACCGGCATTTATTTGTTGCAAAATATTCTCCGCTCTTTGTTTGTCAGCTGTGTAAACCGATGCGGTTAATCCATACTCTGTATCCTGCATCAATTTAATGGCTTCTTCATCATTCTTAACCTTCATAATTCCGATTACCGGCCCAAAGGACTCATCCTTCATCACACTCATTTTATGAGAAACATTGGTAAGAATCGTTGGTTCAAAATAATACCCGGGTGCATCAATTCGTTTGCCGCCCGTTATAACTGTTGCACCTTTTTGCAAGGCATCACCAACCTGTTCTTCTAAAACTTTAACCTGTTCCTTTCTTGAAAGGGGGCCGAAATAAATTCCACTTTCTGTTGGCATTCCAATCTTCCAGGACTTAACTTCTTTCGTAAATGCATCTACATAATCATCATAAATTTTTTCATGCACATAAATTCGTTCAACAGAACAACAACTTTGTCCGTTGTTATAAAAAGCTCCATCTGCGGTTCCTGCAGCAACCGATTTTACATCCGTTACATCATCGGCAACATACAAAGGATCTTTACCTCCTAATTCGCATTGACACGGAACCATTTTATCCGCTACCTTGTCGTAAATATATTTTCCGGTTTTATAAGATCCCGTGAAAAAATATCCATCAAATGGAAGTTCCAATAATATTTCCCCGGCTTCTTTTCCACCAACGGCTACACGAAAAATATTTTCGGGTAACCCAGACTGTTGGAATAGTTTTTCGATTTCCAATCCGGTAAGCGTGGCATATTCGGATGGTTTATACATAACAGTATTCCCGGCCAACAAAGCAGGAACAAAAACATTTACCCCAACCAGGTAGGGATAGTTCCAGGCTGAAATATTACAGATAACTCCCAATGGCTCATAAGAAATCCTTTCCTCTAATCCTTCTTCAACGTTCATTATTTCATCCGATAAATATTTGCCGGCATTTGCGGTAAGCCAGTTAATACGGTTTACAGCTCCATTAATTTCGTTACGGGATTGCTGTAAAGGTTTTCCTACTTCGGTGGTAAGCGTCAGCGAAAGGCCTTCAATATTTTCTTTAAGAAGAATGGAAAATTTCTGCAAGATTTTTATCCGCTCTTCTAATGGAACCTTTTGCCAACCAGGTTGAGAGCCCTGCAATGATCGAAATTTTTTTTCGATGCCAGCCCTGGTATCTTCCTCAATTTCTTTTATGATATCTTCGGTTGCAGGATTAATTATTTTCATAAATCAATTATTGAACAGTTTGCCTCACAACATCTATAAAATTTTGTTTTAGATTTTTTGCGAAAATGCTTTCCTGGTTCTCCATTCGCTCCGGGTGCCATTGAACCAACATTAAGAATGACTTGCCTTGCGGTTCCCTCCTTTCCATTCCCTCAATAATTCCGTCCGGCGACAACGCATTTGCAACCAACCCAAATCCGGGCATATCTACACTTTGATGATGGGCGCTGTTTACTTCGCCTTTTTTAATACCAATAATTTTAAACAAAGCTGAATTTGGATCAATTTCAACCAAATGATTCCGGTCATTACCTTCTTTGAATTTTCCGTGATTAAATTTCCCAAATGCGGGAATGTCAGGAACTAACGTACCGCCAAAATAAATATTAATCAGTTGCAAGCCACGGCATATTCCCAGGACAGGTTTTTGATTTTCTTCAGTATGCCTGATTATTCCCCATTCAAACTCATCCCTCTTTTCATCAATATCTTTTGGGTTAACATAAGCAAGATAATCGGGCTGGTTATACAATCTCGGGTTGATGTCATTTCCACCGGATAAAATGATACCATCACATTTTTCCACCTCATTGAAGTTATCCAGTTTATAACTCAATTTAATTGTCTTGACTCCCTTCTCTTTATAGAACCAGTTCTCGTAATTAAAATATTTAGTCCCTTCACTGATACCGATAACAATATTTTTCATTTATTAAATTTCGCTGTAAAAAAAAATGAACCTACAAAGCATTTAAATACAATTGCCTGAAATCATCCCTGGTAACAGGCTTAGGATTATTGGGATGCGCAAAATCAGCGATGGCAAGATCTGCCAGCGTTTCAATGTGTTCTTCCTTTACGCCAATATGCCCAAGTTTATGCGGGATATTAATAGACGAATTCAGTTCGTGCAAATAGTTAACAACTCCCTTTCCATTTTCTTCTTTTAATTCCAGCGTTCTGGCTATGCGTTTAAATTTATGTTCAAACCCTTCAACATTAAATTGCATACCATAAGGAATGTTTACCGCATTGGCCAAACCATGATGTGTATCCAACAAAGAAGACAACGGATGCGCCAATGAATGTACCACACCTAATCCTTTTTGAAATGCAACCGCACCCATTAAGGAAGCAATCAACATGTTACTTCTTGAGGCAAGGTCGGGCTTGTTCACTGCCTTTTCCAGCGACTGGTTAATAAGTGAAATCCCTTCCAAAGCAATTCCATCACACATGGGATGCGGCATCTTCGCGAGAAAAGCTTCCATATTATGCGTCAACGCATCCATGCCGGTAGCCGCAGTTATGAAAGCAGGCAATTCCATGGTTAATAACGGATCAGCATAAACGATTTTCGCCAGCAACTTTGGAGAGAAAAGGATTTTCTTTTGATGCGTTACTTCATCAGAAATGATAGCGCTTCTCCCCACTTCACTGCCCGTTCCGGCAGTGGTTGGGATGGTTATAAAATGAGGCACATCGTTGGTAACATAAACATCGCCGCCAATAAGGTCATCATATTTAAAAAGATCTTCCCGGTGATTTACACGCAAAACTATTGCCCTTGCAACATCTAACGCAGCCCCGCCGCCTATTCCAATAATCGAATCGCGGCTCGTTGCATCATAAACATCTGTACCATTGTAAACGTCAGGCCTTACTGGATTTTTATGAATATCACTAAATACTTCTGTCGAAATATTTTTCTTTTTTAGATCAGTAATAATTTCTTTGAAAAAATCAAGTTGGGCAACATTGGGATCTGTAACTACCAGTGGTTTCAACAACTTGTTTTTTATTAAATAATCACCTAATTCTTTGCTGGCACCTGCTCCGAAACGAATAATGGTGGGGAAATTATATTGATAAATTGTATTAAATGTCATTTAGAACGTCTTATAAATTTTATCTCACGCGAAGATACATAAGAAGCAAAGCCGCAAATAAAAACTCTTTGCGACTGTTTCAACTCCCCTTTTTTTCAGAAATGTAGATTGCACATTATATTATCTCAAAATACCTTTTAAATTCCCAATCTGTAACCGCTTTCAAATGCTGTCTCCATTCCCACTCGCGGGTTTGAACAAAATGCTCTACAAATTTTTCGCCTAGAATTTCCTTTGCCACTGACGAGTCTTTCATCATCTGGGTTGCTTCGTCAAGCGTTTTGGGAAGCGTTCCATTGGAATAATCTTTATAGCCATTGCCCACACTTGCAGGCTGTTTCAGTTTTAATTTATTTTTTATTCCATATAACCCGGAAGCAAGACATCCGGCCATGGCCAAATATGGGTTTACATCTGAACCTATAACGCGGGTTTCTAATCTGCACGATTTGCTACTGCCAGACAAAACACGCAATGCTACCGTTCTGTTATCAACTCCCCAGGTAAGAGTTGTCGGCGCCCATGCTCCTTCTACCAGCCGTTTGTAACTATTAATTACGGGGGCAAACATTGGCAAAATATGAGGAAGACAATATAATTGTCCCGCAATATAATTTTTCATAAGGCCACTCATTTTTGAGGAATCTTTATCATGATAAAAAAGATTTCTATTCCCGTTTTTATCCCATAAACTCTGATGAACATGGCCGCCGCAACCGGGAAGATTCTCATTAATTTTAGCCATGAAGGTAGCCATACAGTTATGCCTATACGCAATTTCCTTTACGGACGTTTTAAACACCACGGCTCTATCGGCCGCTTCCAAAATTTCAGAATAACTGATAGCGGCTTCATATGTGCCGGGACCCGTTTCAGTATGGAGGCCTTCCAGCGGAATATTAAATTTCTTTAGCAATTCGAAGAGATCACTAAAAAATGAATTTTGGAGAGAACTCCGAAGAATTGAATAGCCAAACATTCCCGGGGTAAGAGGAGTAAGATTTTTGAATTGCTTATCGTGTACGCTTTGTGGAGATTCAGCAAAATTATACCATTCAAATTCCTGGGAAAAAAATGGCAGGTAGCCTTCCGCGTTAGCGTCCTTCAAAACTTTCTTTAATAGTTGCCTGGGGCAAACTGATGAGGGCCCGCCATCCTTATCTATCATTTCTCCAAGGAAGAAAGGAAGATCATTTTCCCAGGGAATTTTTCTGAAAGTAGACAAGTCAATTTTTGCAGGGGCATCAGGATAACCAGTGTGCCAGCCGGTATATTTTATATTATCGTAAGCCACATCATTAGAATCCCATCCAAATATCACGTCACAAAAACCTGTATTACCATCAACAACAGAAAGAAATTTTTCTGTTGAAACGTATTTGCCCCGCAATATGCCATCAATATCAGTTAATGCAATTTTCACCTTGCCCGAAGGATGATCTTTTACGTATTGAATTATTTCGTTTTTATCCATAAAATTTTGTTTTCCCACAAAGACACTAAGAACACTAAGAAGAAGCCTTTGTGAACTTTGCGTCTTCGTGGGATATTCTTTTGTTTTCCCACAAAGACACTAAGATCACGAAGAACAGCCTTTTGTGAATCTTGCGGCTTTGTGGGATATTCTTATAATAATTGTCCATAAATTTTCCGATGCAACCCGTCCTTAATCAGATTCACATTAAAGTTAACGAGTATCGCTAATTTAATTCCGGTGAGCTTTAAATAAGTTAGCACAGCTTTATGATGAACTTTTTCAAGATGTTCGACTGATTTAATCTCAACGATCAATTTATTATCCATAATGATATCCGCACGAAAACCTACATCCAAAATAATTTCTTCATAGTTTGCCACAATTCCTTGTTGCCTTGAATAAGGAATATTGCGATTATCTAATTCATACGCAAAAGCTGCCTCATAAACGCTTTCAAGCAATCCAGGGCCTAAGTTGGTATGAATTTTAAAACAAATATCCACCGCGATCGTTGCCAGTTCATTTTCTGTCATTAGATTTTTTATTGTGCATGACAATAAGATCAATTAATAAAAAGTTTCATTTGTGTACCTGGTGGCTTCGTGGGATTCTTTTTGTTTCCCACAAAGGCACTAAGAACACCAAGAAGAACTCATTGTGAATTTGGTGGCTTTGCGAGATTTATTTTTATTTCCCACAAAGACACAAAGAACACTAAGAAAAAACCCTTTGCGCTCTTTGTGTCTTTGTGGGAAAACTATCTCTTAAACAATTTAAAAGCAATGTAACAAACAATCATTATCACAAAATAAACAAACGCAAGTTCCTTATTAAAAATAGTCATTGCCACGAATGATATAATTGCAATCACCAAAGCAGTTATGGGAAACCAAGGATACATAGGCACTTTAAAAGGCCGCTCTAACTGAGGCTCTTTTTTTCTCAATTGCATTTGCGAGATCATAGAAATAATATACAGTGTTAATGCTCCAAATACGGAGATAGTGATGATCTCGGCGGTTTTACCAGTGAGTAAGGCAATAATTCCTATTACAAGATTTACGAGCAATGCATTGGCTGGTGTTTGAAATTTTGGATGAATTTTACCAACAAAAGCCGGTGCAAATTTTACCCTGCCAAATTCAAATACGGATCTTCCGGCAGCTAAAATAATCCCATGAAAAGATGCGATTAGACCAAATAATCCAACAGTAATCAATAAATGGTACATGGCATTGTTACTGCCAACAATATGGCTCAAAGCCAGTGGTAAAGGCGAGTCAGAAGCCGTGCCATCCGATTTATAAACAATCGCTTCCCAACCGGCCACACCAATTGAAGAGACAAAAGTTAACACACATAAAATAACGAGCGTTAGTATGGCCGAGCCAAATCCAACTAAAATGGTTCGTTGAGGATTGATGGCTTCTTCAGCAACATTGGCCACGCCTTCAATAGCCAGGAAAAACCAGATAGCAAAAGGTATCGCAGCAAAAATTCCCTGCCAGCCATGAGGTAGCGCATTGTGTTGTAAATTTTTAAAATCAAAATGAGGAATGGTAATCCCTGTGAATAGCAGCAACTCCCCCACTGCTAAAATCGTTATAGCTAATTCAAACATAGCTGCCGCTTTCACTCCATATATATTCAACCCGGTAAAAACAATATAGGCAAAAATGGCAGTGGCGATAACCGGTATTTGCGGAAAGAATAAATTAAAATAAGCACCAATAGCAAATGCAATTGCCGGGGGAGCAAAAATAAATTCTATGTTTTGAGCCATGCCTGCGATAAAACCCCAATCTTTTCCCAGAGCCCGGTTGGCATAATCAAAAGCGCCACCCGCTTTAGGTATGGCACTCGCTAATTCGGCATAACTGAAAGTAAATGTCACGTACATTATAATAATGAAGAAAGTAGCAATGGCTAATCCTAAAGTGCCACCTTCGGCGAGGCCGAGGTTCCATCCGAAATACATTCCCGAGATCACGTATCCAACTCCAAGGCCCCACAGCATCGCAGGCGTAAGTGTTCGTTTTAATTCAATATTCGGAGACAGAGGCGGTAATGGCATCTTAATTTTAATAACATTATTATGAACATAAATATTAATTAAACTTAAAACAAAAAATTAAGATTGAATTATTGAAAGAAATTAGAAGAGGCAGATATAGAAAACAATGAAGCCATCCTTGCATCAGATGGCTTTATTACAATAATGGGAAATTCCCGGCAGACATACAGTTTATAATCATGAGGTAGTTTTAATTAGTTTTTCATTTTTGTCTTCCAAATTCTTCGTAAATGTCCATGACGCCATCACTAACTCTTACGATTTTAAAATCACTGTCGCTTTCAATATGTACCATGTAGGTTGGCATTCCTATAGTAGAACCGGTTTCAACTTCCTGCACATAAGTGATTTTGTAATCGTAATACTTTTGTTTAACAGTGGCTCTTACATTTTTGTCCAGCTTATCTTCAAAATATCCTTTCAAAGATGCTTGCCAGTTGCCTTTCTTATCATAGTAAATTACATTGTCAATACCGTTAGCATTGATATGGGCAGTAACGCCATAGGCATTATTTACCCATTTTGCATCGTCAGGATTTTTATATGATTTTTTAAAATCCTTTAGCGCTTTGGCACTAACCATGCTGGCGTCAAGTATAGCGGAATTTGTTTCTGCCGGCAACACTGACCTGTTAATTTTAAGCGGCTTTTTAAATTGTTCTGCCGAAACAATATTGTTGGCGCTTTGAGCATACGCTCCACTGATGGCTGCCAGGGCAAGAACACATCCTGCCACGAAGGCGATAAGAAAATTTTTCATTTTTTTTAGTTTAATTGTTTTTGAATTAATTGTTATTTGTTCGTTGCATGATTTGTCGCAGAAAAAATAAACAGGGAAACAAAAAGATTTTATTTTTTTATTGAGGGTGACCGAAAGGAAAATTGAGCACTTAAATTCCAGGGAAAATCGCCGGCTGTCATTAGCTGACTATAATTACGGATGCGTGTGCCAAGCACCAAAAAAAGAAATGGGAAACGTTTTCCGTCTTACATATTTTCATTATCTTAATGTAATAGTCTGATAATTTATGCCAGTTTCCCCAACCGTAATTTCTGATGATGAAGAAATAATACGGCAACTTAAGGAAAGTAACATGGTAAGGAGAAAAGCCGAAGAAGAATTATTCAGTCGGCATATTTATTTTATTAAAGAGGGAATAAACAAGTATTCATTAGACCAGGAAGATGCCTTTAATGCTTACTCCGACACAATATTACAAGTAATAGAAAATATATCCAACGACCGCTTTGAAAAACGATCTTCATTAAAAACCTACCTCTACAGAATTTTTAATAACAAATGCGTTGACCTTATCAGGAAAAAAACGACCAATAAGAGCAGCGTGCATCAAACAGCGCCGATTTCTGATATGCTTACAATGATTTCTGATCCGGCCAAAACGATTATTCAACAGTTAGTTGAAAAAACTGACCTGGCGCTCCTGAAAACAAAGTTGACCGAGATAGGCGAAAACTGCAAACAGTTATTAACCATGTTTGCAGAAGGATATAATGATAAAGAAATAGCTGTGATTATGGAATATAAATCACCAGATGTGGTTAAGACAAGCCGGCTGCGTTGTTTAGATAAATTGCGTCAATTATATAATATCAAAAAGGCCTGAAATGGAAAACCTGGAATTTATAGAGAATTATTTTAAAGGCACTAATGACGATGCGCAAAAAAAACTATTCGAAAAAAAGATAATTGAAGATTCTTTGTTTGCCGAAGAAGTTGCTTTTTATATTTCTGCCAACGGCATCATGCAACAACAAGCTCAGGAAGAAAAGAAACAAAGGTTCAGGGAAATATATAATGAGCAAAAAGTAATTGCCATCAAACAGCCAGTTAGAAATATCTGGAAGTATATGGCAGCAGCCAGTGTAATTATTGCGGTTCTAGTTGTTGCCTGGCTTTTTACCGGAAATAGAAACTCACCCCAACAACTCGCTGATAAATATATAGAGCAAAATTTTAAAAACTTAAGCGTTACCATGGGTCACGCCGACAGCATGCAAACGGCCTTAAAATTATTTAACTCCGATAAACTAACGGAAGCGCTTTCGATATTTGAAATGCTTGTAAAAAGCGATCCAAAAAACAGTGAAGCAAAAAAAGATGCCGGCATTGTTTCCCTAAGGCTTAATAATTACGACAATGCGTTAGAATATTTTACAATGCTGGCAACTGATACTTCTTTGTATAGTAATCATGGAAAATTTTATAAGGCAATAACATTGCTCAAAAGAAACAAAGATGGAGATAAAGATGCCGCAAAGTTATTGCTGGAGCAAGTGAGAGATGAAAATTTGGAAGGGAAGAAAGAGGCGGAGGAGTGGTTGAAAAACTTTTAATAATAACTTTTAATAAATCTCAACTTACATTTTTAAATCAGGGATATTTTAGGAAAAAAATTTTATCATCTTGTCAAAAACTGTTTTATGAAAATTTCTTTTAAAATAACGACTGTTGTTGCTTGCGTGCCGATGGCATGTCTATACATGGCATTATTGTTTACACAAACGTCATGTCATCCCCATAAGATCAACAATAGTAAGAATAAGGATTGGAGACAGCGTATTGCCATCAATAAAGAACGGCCCCCGGATAGCTCTCAGCAAATAGTTGTATGGAGAACTCCCAGCAGCGATCCTACTTATTTGAATAGTTGGCTTGACAGCATTGAGAGCCATTGCGGACCATTTAACATTACCTTGTTTTGCGGTTCCTGCGACAGCAGTTTAATGCTGCTTACCGGTACAGGTGTAAAAACCTATATACAAGGGAATGGCACTGGTAGCGGTGGCGGTACAACGTGCCAAACTAATTGTCCCCCGGGTGGTGGTGGGGACACTATTTACTGGAGCGTAAATTTTCCTGTAGAAATTATTGAGACCGCCGATTCTCTCCCTGATACAACAAAAAAACAATATTTTTCGGCCAAAACTTTCACGCAGCCCCCAATTGTAGTGGGTGTATTTGATACGGGAGTAGATACACTTGATCTTGCAAAAGTAATGTACAAAAACTCAGCATCCACATGCTTAGACCCAAATGCCAATAATGGCTGGGATTTTCCAAAGAAAAATAATAATGTTCAGGATGATTATAATCTACCGACGGGGCACGGACAAATTGTAGCCAGGTTAATTGCCGAAGAGGTAAATGCTCTTGCACAAAATGATGTGAAAATATTACCGGTGAAAATACATAAGTCAAATGGAGAAAGCGATTTGTTCAGTGTTCTTTGCGGTTTTGCTTATGCAAAAGATCGGAAGGCGAAAATTATAAATGCAAGTTTCGGTTACTACGCATTGAAGCGTCCGCCTGCTGCGGGTGTTGTATCTTCGGCCGATGCTAATGATGCTTTATTATTAAAACAATACATTAAATACTATTTAACCAATAATAATATTTTATTAATAGCAGCAGCCGGAAACGCAAACCTGCATAATAATGATGCCGTAGAAAGAGCGTTGTTCACTAATGCTGGATTGACTCCACCATCAGATTTAAGAGACCTGGATGATGTATATTTTTACCCGGCATCATTGGCGGCTGATCCCGATTTACCAAATGTTATTGCTGTAACAACCATTGATGACCAATCTCATATTGTTTCACCCAACCAGAATTTTTCGCGTAATGTGGTAGATGTTGGGGTGAATGATAATGTAGATAGGTTTGGTGATTTATGGTTTCGTAATCCAATGTATGAAGGTCATATTGTGAGAGGGAGCTCCTACGCAACACCAATAGTAACCGGCATTATTTGTGGCAACTACACAAGCATTCAAAAACATTTGGCAAGTAGCTCTTTACGATTTAATAAAAAGAATATATTGGATTTCCTGTTAGGTATACCTTCAATTGGCCATGTAAATACTGCTTTAAGCAATAAAATAAAAAGCGGAGAAATGTTTGACCAACGACGATAACCCGGTACTCTAATGGAGTAAGTCAACAATTTTATAAATTGAAAGTCTTTGATCACTAATGCAGGAAAGCAAAGAAAAAATATTGAATATCACTAGATATATAAGCCTGGGTTGTATAACCTGGGCTTTATCTTTTACCGCAAACGCACAGTGTTTGTCACACCAACAATTTTGGGACTCCATAATTTCAATTGAAAATTCTTCAAAGGATATTGATCAAAAATTAGCAGTTCTCGTAGAATTAAAAAAACGGTTTGAAAATTGCAACAGGGAGAAAGATTCAGTCTTCGCAAGAATGCTGCACAGGATTGGTGCACTTAAATACCAGCAGGCACAATATTCTGAAGCTATCCAGAATACGAAGGCTGCAGTCAGTATAAATACTTCCGGTAAAACAGGCGCCTGTTATTGGTATGCCGGTGTAAGCTACTATAACCTTGGCCTTTGCTATAACCAGCTTTCAAGATATGATGAAGTACTTAAGTACCTTGACAGCCTCGATGTTATCGGTAAGAATTTCCCTCAGTTAGAGAAATTTGTACTTACATCAAAACTTATTAAGGGGCGTGCATACTATAAGGATGGTGATTTTGAAAAAGATGTTGAAGAAATAACTGTGGGATTACAATTAGCATTTAAAATGAATGATACTTCTAAAATAATAATGGCTAAGCTTGGCCTTTCAGAAGCTTATGAAATGCAAGGAAAAACTGGCAAGGCTTTACGTGACGTAGATACTTCATTGTTATTATTGCAATTCTCAAAATCAAAAGATTATGAATCATGGGCCAATGCTTATCGGTATAAAGCCGACATACTTGCAGATCAAAATAAATGCATAGAAGCGAAAGACTTATTTAAAAAATGTATTTCATTTAGAACAAGGCTCAATAATCTTCATAATATTGCGCAAGACTATAATGATGCAGGTGTTCTGTTATTGATTAAGTGTCATAATCCAATCGAAGCAGGAAAATATTTCGATATAGCGTATACGATGGCCATAAAGTCTAATGATAATAGTGTTGCCGCTTTTGCATCAGATAACATGGCTCAGATTAATTTCCAAAATGGCGATTATTTAAATGCATTGAAATTATATCAGCAATCATTACAACTGCTCGCTCGCCATTATCAATTAAAAGGCTTATTAAATAATCCGCCTTGTGAAGAATTGCGAACTATTGAAAATAAAAGTTTCTTGGAAATTGTATTGGATAATAAATCTAAAAGTTTATTGTATTTATACAAGCAAACGAATAAACCTGAATATTTGCGCATTTGTATTTCAACTGCACTCCTTGCTGATTCTATCATTACAGATCTGCGTCACGAACAAATTGCAGAGCAAAGTAAACTTTACTGGAGCAAAGACACAAGAGATTTTTTCACCCGAACAATTGAAGCCTGTTATTTAGCCAAAAACCCTCAACTTGCTTTTTACTTCATGGAAAAAAGCAGGGCAGTCTTATTGAATGATAAATTGAATGAATTGGGCGCTGCATCCAGGTTACTTCCTGCAGAAGCGGCCAAAGAAGAAAAGCTGCAAATCAATATAATCGAACAGCAGCAGAAACTTCTGTCGCTTCCTGAAGGATCACCGGAATTTGCATCGCAACAGGTACATTTTTTAAATGCTAAAGATGATTTTGAACATTATATAAAATCCTTAGAACAAAAATTTCCAAACTATTATCAATATAAGTATGCAGATGAAGTTCCCACACTTACCAACTTCCGGGAGTACCTTGCCAAAAATAACCAGTCTTTTGTTCATTATTTTATTGGGGATACGGTAACTTATTTGTTAGGGGTTACACCCGGAAATACCAGGTTCATCAAACTCACAAAAAATGAATTTGATAATAACCAGCTTGCCAGGTTTTTGCAGTTTTGTTCGGATAAAAATTTCCTGAACAGTCATTATGATCTTTTTGCATCATCGGCTAATTCCATTTATAAGGCTTTGTTCTTACCTCTTCAGCTACCAAAAGGCCGGGTAATTATTTGCCTCGATAACCTGGTGATCCCTTTTGAAGCCCTCTGTACCGACCGTGGTGGCAAAAATTTTCTTTTGAACGATTACAGCTTTAGCTATGTATATGCGGCCCGTAATTTAATGGCGGCTCCTGATCTTGTTAATAGTGCCACCGGGACTTTCCTGGGTATAGCGCCCGTTACATTTTCACCTTATCTCAAGGTGGCAGATCTCGCAAATTCTTCCGCGGCGATAAGTGATTGTGCAAAATATTACAAAGTAAACGAGGTGCTTACCGGGAAATTTGCCAACCGGAAAAATTTCTTTGATCAAATGTCCGGGTATAGCATCGTAAATATTTTCTCCCATGCCATTGCAGACAGCACGGAAGCTGAACCCAGACTTTTTATGCAGGACTCATCCATTCGTTTATCAGAAATACAATTAATTCAGCACCCGGCAACGGAACTGGTTGTATTAAGCGCCTGTCAAACCAACCTGGGGAAAAATGCAACGGGCGAAGGAATCTATAGTTTGGCGAGGGGTTTTACCGCTGCGGGTATTCCATCTGTAGCGGCCACCTTGTGGAATGCGGATGAATATACTATTTATGCTATTACAGAAACCTTCAACAAAAATCTCTCACAAGGAATGAATAAAGACGAAGCGCTAAGGCAGGCTAAACTGTTCTATATGAAAAACAACAGCAACGAAAAACTGCTGCCTTACTTCTGGGCCAACATGATCATCGTAGGGAATAGCGGCCCGGTAAAACTTATATCAAAGCATAATTGGTGGTGGCTCATTTTTCCGGGTGTCTTATTAATTATTGCTTTGGTAATAACGTTGAAAAAAATAAACAGTAAACCTGGTATGGCCGGAAAATGAACAGCAATAGTCAGGCATGTTGCTGCTTACGCCTTTCTTTCGAATACGTTTATCCGTTATATGTGGCCCGGTATTCTTACAGTTCATACTCCCCCGGGAAAGCGGTTTTAATGGTACCTCCCCCATCCGTTATTACCGTTATAAAAGTAGTGGACTCCTCTTCTCTTGTATAACCAATTACCGTACGGGTATCCAGGCATCTTTTACAATTGAGGGAGCCATTGATGCTTTGCGGTTCGGTATAAAATGCTTCTTTTATCCAATAAACCATATTGGCTATAGTAATGGTGAACTTAACGCAACCGGGATGGCGTGCCAATTTATAGTAATGCTTTTCGGGTACGGGTGCCAGTGAGGTTGCCGGTAAATACCAGGTTTTGCGAAAGAGTTTGCTTTATGGGCAACAGGCAATTGATACATAAGGCTCCTTTCCATCTCCTCTATCCATGCAACGGTATCACTGATAAGAAAAAGGAGCCGCAGCCATTCTGCTTCATTAAACAGCTGGGATGGTTGTTCATACTTTATTTCAGGAATCATTCAACAGATCTTTTATTTGTTTGCATTCGTTCGTACATCCAGCAGGTGGCAGGCTTCTATTAATTGCAGAAGGCGCAGGCGGATAGCTAATACATCGTACGATGGCATTGCATCGTCAATCCTGGCATCGAGCAGTGCGTATTCGGTACAGTCTTCCATATAGGTTTTCCATTGAGGTAAGGTGGCATATCGCGTAAATTTTTTAATTGCCTTATAAGGATTGCGATATTGCTTTAGGGTAAGGCTGCGGGGAAAACAACTCCATGGGTGGCAATCCCTGTAGTGGCTTACATAATCTCCGGGTGCCGGTGCAGGCTCCTCACTGTCATTTGCAATAATGGCATTCTCCCTTTTGGAGCAGCTTTCTGTAATTTCAAAAGCGGCTGTTACCAGTTCTTCCAGCAACCGCATGTACAGGAGCATTTGCGCCGGTGCCTCTTTTTTCCATATCTTTTTGTGGGTGGCAGCCTTTATAATGCTTTCGAGCCAGCTAATGGCATCGGCTATAACAAAATGGTCGAAGAAGCTGCGGATGCATTCGTAAGCATATTGAGTATCTTTATCTTCAAAGTCGTATGCTGGCATAGTGGTATATTTTGCCATAAAGCATCAACATTTACATTTTCTATATTATTCCTGCAAAGGATAAATTAGAATTAAGAACAGGTGTTTTAACCCATGGTTATCCCGGCATTCGTAAAGCAACCTCGTTTGGTAGCATAGGCGCTATTGATTAGTTTTAAGTTGCGGCAATACACCCTTGCCTAGAAGCATTGACAACACGCTAAAATAAACGATTAGAAAAAAGAATGACAACACAACAACAACCTATTCACTCTGGGTTTTATGACACGTCAACAGGCTCAGAAGTTATTACCGGCATTGACTTAAGCGGAAAAACAATAATTGTAACTGGCGGGCATTCAGGAATTGGACTTGAAACGACAAAGATTTTATCCGAAGCAGGAGCAACAATTATTGTTGGTGCCCGTGACATAGTAAAAGCCAGGCAGTCACTTGCAGCAGTAAAAAACGTACACATTATTGAGCTTGATTTATCGGAACCTGTGTCAGTAAATAAATTCACCAATGAGTACCTGCAATCGTTTGACAGGTGCGATATTTTGATTAACAATGCCGGTATTATGGCAACACCGCTTTTGCGAAACAGTTTAGGTTATGAAATGCAATTTGCAACAAATCATTTAGGACATTTTCAATTAACTGCCAATCTTTGGAATGCGCTTTGTAAAGCCAAAGCACGTGTGATTTGTTTATCATCATTGGGCCATCGTTTCAGCGGTATTCAATTTGATGACCCCAATTTTCACACGCGCCCTTACGAGAAATGGACTGCATATGGACAATCTAAGACCGCCAATTCACTCTTTGCCGTTCACTTAGACAAAATTGGAAAAGAATATGGTGTCAGAGCCTTTGCTGTTCACCCCGGACGAATCACTTCAACTGATTTGAACAGGTTTATGAGTGAAGAAGAAAAAGCAACTATGACCAGTGCAACCTCTGCCATCCCGAATTACATACCTTCTCTTATAAAGTCAATTGCACAGGGTGCAGCAACAACTATTTGGTGTGCTACGAGTCCTCAATTGGAAAACATGGGTGGCGTTTACTGTGCAGATTGCAATATATCACCAATTGTAGAAAATAACAGTTCACAAGTTAACGGAGTACGCAAATGGGCAATCGATCCTGCAATGGCAGCCCAGCTGTGGGCGCTTAGTGAAAAATTGGTTGGACTTGAGTGGGCAAAGTAGCTGCATCAAAAAGCATGACTTTGATGACGTATGCCGGCAGGCAACATAGCGGCATGCATCTTGCCACATTCCAAAAAACAAAAATGCTACCATAATGACAACAGGCAACAATATTACTACAATCGGCAACGAACAAGGTCAAACTCTTTCAATTGTTGGTGACTCTTATCGCATCCTTATTTCGGGGGAACAGACCAACGGAAATTATGCCGTTATTGATATGCTTGTACCGCCGGGTGGCGGCCCGGGCCCTCATGCTCACAAGCATTTCCAGGAAATGTTTTATGTAGCAGAAGGCGAAATTGAATTTAAAATGGAAGGTGGAAAATATATAGCCGGTAAGGGCTCGTTTGTAAATATTCCTTTGGGGGGCGCTGTTCATTGTTTTAAAAATACCACAGGCAAACCTGCCCATTTATTGTGTACAGTTGTGCCGGCGGGCTTAGACAGTTTTTTCCGGGAAATTGGCCAACCAATTGAGAGTGGGACTTTTTTACCGCCACCAACTTTAACCGTGGAAGACCTGGTGAAATTAAAAGCTTTAGCTGAAAAATATGGCCAGGTGCTTTATCCGCCGGGCTTTTTAGATTAATAATAATTCTCAGAACATTATGAGGATAATTTAGAATTAGAAACAGGTATTTTACCCGGTACATTATTTAGAAAAAATCGCTTACTTTACCTATTATAAATTAAACAGCTTTATAAATGGAAACAGGTACCAACGAAAAGATACACCAGGGTAGAAACGTAAAGCGCTTTCGTGAAATGCTGGGTATAAAGCAGGAAGCCTTTGCAACGGAATTAGGCGAAGATTGGAACCAGAAGAAAGTTTCTCTACTGGAGCAAAAGGAAACTATTGAAGATGATTTGTTGCAACAGGTGGCTAAGGTGTTGAAAGTGCCTATGGAAGCTATTAAGAATTTTGATGAGGAATCTGCTATAAATATTATCTCAAATACATTTAATGACCATGCAATAGGTTATGTAAAAACTTATGCTCCATCATTTAATCCGATTGATAAAATTGTTGAATTGTATGATGCTTTAGTTAAAAGTGAAAAAGAAAAGGTAGAATTATTGCAAAGAATACTAAATGAAAAGAAATAAATAACGTTCATACCGGTAAAGAGTATACGAAAATAAGGCATTCTCTTGCTTGTGACCTAAATTAACTTTAACCTGATTAAACTAATCCTTGCCCGCAGAAAAGAAATCGCACAATCGGTAAGCTTTATATTCCTTTACTCCTACCGCTTTTTAATTCGAGCCCCTTTTCAATTCATAAGTGGACGCTTGCACTAACCCTATGGAATTGAAGGAAAGGCTCGCGCCTACGGTGGGAGATAGAAGTAAATATGTGGCTGATTTTTATCCAGCAAATTAGAGTCGGTGTTTCCGGCTTCATCAAGCTATACCCTCTCTGAAATTACTAAAACTCAGAATGAAAATCATTAACTATAAAAGAAGGGATTTTGCTTTCGATATTCAGCCCTTACCTTGTTATTATCAATTTTAAATTGCCTAACTATTTGGAGTATATATGTTATGGCCAATTCCAAGCCTTTAAAACAGGAAGTGGGTCTCATGAGAAAAAACCTCTAAAATAAATCCCAAAAATAATTTAGTACGAAAGGTTGACATTTTCAATTTATTTACTATTTTTGTCAACCAGACTTTTAAAATTATGGAACATATAGCAGAAAATATTTTCGGTACCAGATTAAAGCTCGCCAGAAAAATGGCTGGCTTTTCTTTACAGGAACTTGCGGATGCCTTGGAGAACAAGGTAACTAAGCAATCATTAAATAAATACGAGATGGGATTAATGAACCCTTCAGGAGATGTGCTGGTGGCTATATCCAGTACTTTAAATGTTAAGCCAGATTATTTCTTGAAAAAAAACCAGGTAGAATTAGGTGAAATTCTATTCAGAAAGAAAGCAAGTTTATCCAAAAAAAATGAAGAGTCAATTGTAGAAAAAGTTCGGGATTATGTAGAACGCTATTTAGAAATAGAAAATATAGTTGGTGTTAAAGCCGAATTTAGAAACCCACTTAAAAATTTTAAGATTACTGATAAAAAAGATGTCGAGCAAGCAGCAATAAAATTAAGGAAAGAATGGGATTTGGGTACTGACCCAATTCCTAACATCATTGAAATGCTGGAATTAAAAGGCATTAAGGTTTTATTGATTGATGATGTAGATGAAATTGATGGGCTGGCTGTTTTTACTTCTACCGGGATACCTGTTGTAGTTGTAAATACCAGGAATAAACCTATAGAAAGAATCAGATTTACCATCATACATGAACTGTCTCACTTACTATTGAATTTAGAAAAATTCATTTCAAGTGTTCCAAAAGAAGTTGAAATATTCTGCCACTTTTTCTCCAGTTGCTTCTTGCTTCCAAGCGAAATGCTTATTAAACTTATAGGATCATCAAAAAGAACCTATATACAAATCAATGAGCTCATTTCAATTAAGGAATACTTCGGGATTTCTTTACGAGCTATTGTGCACAGGTTAAGAGAACTTGAAATAATTGTAGATAGTTATTATCAGCGTTGGGTAATTTATATGAGCAAAACTTATGGAGCAAAAGAAGAACCGGGGAAATATCAAGGACAAGAAAAATCAAGAAATTTTGACCAATTAGTAAACCGGGCTTTAGCTGAAGAACTAATCAGCTTGAGTAAAGCAGCCGCTCTTTGGAATGTAAGTATTAACGAACTAAGAAAAGGATTTATAGGTGTCAGATAAAAAAGAAATAGTAATCAAGGATGCCTGTATCCTATTTGATCTGGTTGATTTGAATCTTCTAGAAGATTTTTTTCAATTAGAGGTTTTGGCCTTTACGACACCACAAGTAATTGGAGAAATTACAAATGAAGCGCAATGGGGTGAAATTTCAAAGTGTATTAATAATGGAAAACTACAAATTGACGCTGAAGGTGAATTTGAAGCTATTGCGGGGATATTTGATCAACACGCGGGACTGAGTATTCCTGACAGTTCAGTTTTAGAATTGGCCATCAGAAAAGACGCCATAATCTTTAGTTCGGATGGAAGTCTTCGGAAAATATCTGTTACCAAAAATCTTACAGTCAGAGGTATACTTTGGATAGTGGAAGAGTTGCATATCAAAGGCTTTTTGAGTAAGAAGGAAGCAATTGAAAAATTGAATTTCTATAAAACGATAAATCAAAGAGCTCCGATAAAAGAAATAAAAAATCTTACCGAAAAATTAAATAGTGTATAAATGGAAAATTTGATAAAAGTTATTTTAACCTGCGCATCAATTTCATTAGGTGCAATACTTGGAGTTTTGCGTAGTAAAATCTTTGCAGCAAAGGATAATAACAAGCTCCATTATATTTTTTATGTTTTCTGTACCATTGTTGTATTGGGTTCTATCTTAGTGGGAATAATTTACTGGAATAAGTTAGAGAGCTTCGATGTTGGCGTTCTAATTGCGGGAATTATAATAAGCTCTCTATTGTGGATGGCAACTAATAAATATTTATTTTTTAAAAATATTTTCAAAACTACAGAATTAGATCCCATTGTAAATAAATTCACTTCAAATGCCGATAAAAATGAAATAAAACTCTTTGGTGGTGATTTAAATTTTCTGGGAAATTCTCCATCTGAAATTGATAATAATAAACAATATACTCATTTACGATCTTTAGCATTTAAAAAGGTTTCAATACTTTGCGAAACTCCCCATACCCAAATTCAAAAAATTAGATACGGTAAGATTTCATATGAATTACCATATGCTGAATTAAGATTTTATGAGCCTGAAAGCGCGGATTTGAAAGTTAGAGGTAGGATAATTCAAGTACAAGGTGTAACAAAATTATTGATGTACACAAAAATAAGATCCGGTATTTATCAATCTTTAGAAACTGATACCGCAAATTCCAATGGGGCGTTGTATAATAATATTTGGGAACTAGCTTGGTCATTGGCACAAAGGCCGTCCGCAAATGACATCGAAAGCTATGAATCACTTTTTATAGGAGGAAACTGAAATGAAAGTAGTAATCATTAATTCACCGTTATTCAGAAAAAAGAACGACCTCTACGATGAGGACTCTTTACCTCCTATTGGATTGGGGCATATTGCCACAATCCTGCATAATGACGGTATTGATGTAAAACTTATTGACGCAGTTCACCAACGAATACCATTAACAGATTTGATTGCAACCATAAATGCTTTTAAGCCTGATTTCGTAGCTTCTAATATTTTCACCACCAATTATGAACTGGTAAAAGATTTATTTGAAGGAATAAATTTCAGATCCCACTTTATTATCGGTGGGCTTTCTACTAAACAACTTTATAAGGATATACTTAACTGGACAACAAATAACGAAATTGATGTAGTAACCGGTGATGGAGAACTAATCACTTTGGATATAGTAAAAAATCAACTTAAAGAACTTCCTTTTTACGCAGAGGGAAATAGGAGAGTATTCCTCGTAGATGGAAAATCCAAGTACGAAGTAAAAGATATTTCAAAGGTACCACTTGACCGAAGTTTTTTCCTGAATGAACCTGTACTACATCCATTAGGCTTTACCGAAGCAAACATTGTTACTAGCAGGGGCTGTATATATAACTGTGCTTTTTGTGCGGCTGCCAGGTCTTTGAATAAAGATTACTCTATCAGGGAGAAATCAGAAACTTCCATTGTTCAAGAGTTAAATGATATACTGAGTACTTATCCAGGTGTCAATTCTATTAGGGTACTTGATGATTTATTTTTAAAAACAAATACAACTGTTCAAAAGGCAATCAATGTTTTTTCGAATTTTAATCTGTACTGGCGATCAATGGCACATGTAATGACATTTAATAATGTTGATGATATAATAATGAATGATTTGAAAGAAAGTGGGTGTTATGAGTTATTTATTGGAATTGAATCAGGGTCTCCAAAAATACTTGGTGAAATTAATAAAACAAAAAATATAGAAATTATAATCGCAAACTTAACCAAAGTATTAAAAGCCGGAATAAATATGAAAGGTTATTTTATCTATGGGTTTCCTGAAGAAACGGAGGAAGATATGGAAATGACTTTCCAATTGGCAAATAGGTTAAAGGAAATCTCCATAAGTTATGGAACCAATTTTCGTACCAGTGTTTTTCAATACCGTCCATACCACGGCACTCAAATTTATCACGATTTGGAGGTTAATGGAAATAATTTAAGAGTTCAGCCGATTTTACCAAATGAAGATCTATCAGAGCTTGTAGGCCGTTTACAGTTTAATTTTCACAACGGAAATTATTCAAAGGTTGACAGTGATACCCTTCATCGTTATATTTACCGTACAATTAACTTGAATGACGGTAAAATATTCGCTGGACTTGAACAAAAAACTAAAGCGTTGTAATAATCATGTTTGCAAAGCATGCGGCCTCTATCTAAATCAGTTACCGGTTTTAGACGAGCCAATAATATCGAATATTTTTTGGGTTGGCTTATCAGCCGTCCAATTTGATGAAGGTATAGAAAAGCTCCCTTTATCACCTCATACAAGGTCTGGTGCTTTAATTGAAAACGTAGAAGCACCATTAAGAAATGATATCAATTTCTATAAAACTAATTTAGTAAAATGTCTTCCTTTAAAAGAAGGAAAGATCAGATACCCAGTTGAACATGAAATGGAAAAATGTTTTCCCAACTTTGAATTTGAATTGAATGAACTTTCGCCCTCAATTGTTTTTTTGTTAGGTAAACAAGTTGCGACATTTGTGATGAAAAAAATGGGAGTTAAAGAAGTTCGTCTTTCTGATAATTTCAAATATAAATCTTTCCAGATTGGGGACATAACGTTTATACCAATTCATCATCCATCCTATATTCTTGTCTATAAAAGAAACCTGTTAAATAAATACATTAAAAGTTTACAATCTATTTGCAGCGAGGCTTCGGTCCTTAAATTAGTTGTTTAGAGTATTGCTTGATTCCTATTACTGTCAAGTCGTGGTCTTTACACATTAAAACCGCCGTTAAAAAAAAGTAACCGTGAGACCCGGGCATTGAAGAAAACATCAACCATAAAGTAAGTCATTCTTTCAATAAACAAAAAACCTAAATGCTTTGAAATTTAACTTTTAGCCGGTTCTAACACTTCCCGGGGCCGGGGTCTCACGGTAAGCCTATTCGAACACAAAGTTTTTGCTGTGAAGTCACCTGCAGTACATTAAATTACCCCAAACCTAAGCTGTAAATAATAGGTGCAGCACAACCACGTTTTGTTGCTCTCTTCTTCGGGAACTCTTGCTACCTTCCTGCTGCCATGTTGCTAACCGCTGCAACATGCCTGCAACAAAACAGCAAGAAGGTAGCCACCAATCAATAAGGAAACAGCCGGGAACCCCTTATTATATATCTACCATCTTTTTCAAAAAGCAGGATGAGCCCATAAAGCCTGGTTCTATATAATGCGTATTGGTTCGGAAAACCTGCGTAATGATACTGAGCTTGTTGCTGAAAAGCAGCCCGAAAACAATAGCGAAACAATTCAATAAAAAGAACGACCGTTTATATTCCGTTGCCGCAAATGAAGAACCTGTTTTCTTTGGAGCCACAAATATCAATGAAGCCTTGGTGCCAAGGTTGCACCAGCACCATCAAAGAATTAAAAACCTGGAAATAAACATGCGGCTTTTATCTGCAATTAGTTTTACCTTTTCAAATAAAGAGTAACAGATTTAATTGCAACGAAAGCATAAAATAAAAATATAGTTACGCTTACTACTTAACCATTAATGATATGGGAAATAATTTTTTCGCGTACCTGCAACAGTTAGAGCTAATGGCTTTCTTTTCAGGCTATCCTTTGGTCTATGCAATTATTATATACTTCGCCTCTGGTAAAAAACTGACAACTAATTTTAAAGCGAAGATGACTTCCGTTTTACCATACGCTTATGCGCTCATAGGGACGCTTTACCTCGGGCTTCAATTAAAAAAATTATATTTTAACTACTCATCTGGAAATATAAAGCAAATGATGCATTTGCCCTGGCTAATGATCTGGGCGCTGCTTTCAATACTCTTCTGGATTCCGGCACTTAGCAAAAAAAAGGTGCTAAGCTTGCTTCACAGCCTTGTATTCTTTTTCTTTTTGCTGAAAGATATCGTATTACAATTTGCCTCATCAGCGGACGAGAATATTTTAAAAAACGATATGAGGATATATACTATCAGCCTGCTTTTAAATGGCGGGGCATTTGTGCTGATGTTACTATTGTCGCTTTTCATCTCCTCAAATAAAAACAGAACTTAAGGGCACAATTTGCGTTTAATGGTAACTGTTGGTAATATTAATTTTCGTAGTATTATATAAGCATCAGCAGCCTACCCGAATAATTTTATCTTCCCGCCTATATTGAACCAGAACTCCCCCTGGTGTGTGACAAAAGTCACACAATCGGTTGACGATAATCATAAGAATATTAATCTACCGAATATAGTTTCGTGTTTTCATTCAATCATTCAAACTTAAAAATATTATATGAAACTGCTCAACAACAAAACACTCCTTTTAATCGCCATAATTTTAATAAGTGGTTATGGATATATCGCCAGTTGTACTCATAAAGATTTAGTACTTCCAGACCAATCGACTGGTACTGTTATTATTAATCGTGGTAATGCCGTTTTTCTCCCTGGAACCGAGACCAAAGGAGATACAACACAATGGAAAATGGACAAGGCACATTCCAGCGTATTGTGGTCAGGCGATTACCTTGAGCAAGGCGCCTTGCTAACGGGTAGGTTTAACCTGTTTGGATTAAATAGTCTTCCATCTTCTGCAAGACAGCTATACGCTATTCCAAAAGGTCAGCCTGTGCTGGATACTTCATGGGCTTTTTATGAAAACGATCCGACAAAAACTTATTTCGCGGGCTATGTTCAAATGAATACATCTAATACGGGAGAACCGGGAAGAGACGGGGGTTGTTATTTAGGCTTTGTAGGCGCGCCAAAAATAATAACCGGCACACAAAACCTCCAGGACTCCAACGTAGCTGTTATCAGAACTACCAAAGTGGAACTTGATCCCAAAAGTCCTGGCTATATTGTTACGATGGTAATGAGTTGGCAGGGTACGCTTTCCGCTCCCCATGATACAACTATTAATGGCACGCTTTCTTATGTAAAAAGGTCAACAATTGATGCAGGTACCGCATCGGCTTATGATGTATTTGGGTTGCAATTGAACTTTAAGTTTAACTGCAGATCATTCGGGATGACTACCGCCGAGATATCGGATATTATTTCGGTTCAGTGCAACATAAATTTTAATAATAAATAATCACCCAAAAATATAATTATAATGAAACGATTATTAATATATGCGGGGTTACTGTTCTCTGTCAGTCTCGTTTTGAGCAGTTGCTACAAAGATGTGATTCTTCCTGCTGTTGCTAACACCAAGCCACCTCAATATGTA
This sequence comes from Ginsengibacter sp., assembly GCF_057362405.1. Lineage (NCBI taxonomy): Bacteria > Pseudomonadati > Bacteroidota > Chitinophagia > Chitinophagales > Chitinophagaceae > Ginsengibacter > Ginsengibacter sp. The sequence continues at coordinate 23,047 of NZ_JBMQQG010000038.1, read as the reverse complement.
AGTTTCAGCGGCGACCTCCAACCCATCTTTACAGCAAATTGCGCCTTGTCCGGTTGCCACGTGAAAGGATCCCAGGTGCCTTATTTGAGTGCTGATGTCTCTTACCAGCAACTTTTGGGAGGATTTGTAAATACAATAAAGCCAGAGCAGAGTGAGCTTTACCAACAAATCAACGGGAACATGCAAGTTCATATTCCCAATGCTGACGACAGGCAAAAAGTTTATGACTGGATAAGAAACGGCGCTCCTAACAATTAAGTGATCCTAAAAAAATTAATCAAATGAAAAAAATTATTTATACAGCAAAAAGGCAACTGGCGGTTAGTTGTTATATAACGGTTTTATTGTTCCTTTTGAATACCACTGTCTTTGCGCAAGATGATAGCACTGCTGCTGCAACAACAACTGAAGCACCGGTGAAACACAAACCGGTAAAAAATACATTTCGCAGTATGTGGATCATCGATGATCAAACTGTAATGGTCCCTATCAAAGGAACGTTCGAAGCGGATATACAACATAGGTTTGGAACGGTAGAAAATGGCGTTAAAGATTTGTGGGGTATTTATGCTTCCGCTAATATGCGCATCGGTTTCAGCTATGCACCGGTTAATAATTTAAACCTGGGTTTCGGGGCAACCAGGAACAATGGAAATATGCTGTTGGATGGAAGCGCCAAGTATGCCATTTTAAAACAAACAAAAGGGAAATACCCGGTGAGTGTGACCTACTATGGGAATATGGCTTATGCAACCAAAGCAGATCCTGACCACTTTCTCTACACTTACCAAACGCAGCGTTTATCATTTTTCAACGAGATAATAGTTGCGAGAAAAATTAACGATAATCTTTCGGTACAGGTAGGAGCCAGCATATCTCACCAGAATTCAGTGCCGGGGTATTATGCACAAAAAGATACCATTACGTATGCATTTAAAAAAGAGAAGTTTGATATGTTTGCTGCATCGTTTTGCGCAAGGTATCAATTGACGGAAGTAACTTCAATAATTGTGGACTATGATCAGCCGCTGACCCGGTTCCCCACTAACAACCCACATCCGAATATTGCATTTGGATTTGAGTTTAATACCAGCGGCCACACCTTTCAGATGTTTGCAGGAAACTATTCCTTGTTAAGTCCGCAACAGAACAGCCTCTATAATACCAACAACCCCTTCGGATTTAAACAAACAGGAGGCACAAAGGTTAAAGGCGGACAATTTTTAATTGGCTTTAATATTACCAGGTTGTGGAACTTTTAAAGACTACAAAAAAAATTGTTTGACTAGACCCACAATTCAAAAAACACAGGAACCCTTAATTGAATTTCAATTGAGGGTTCTTTATTTTTATATAGCTTGCGACATCAATGTATAGGTCCTGTCTTAGCAGCCGTAAGACTAAAATATTAATAGAAATTTTCAGCTTTCTTTTATATGAAAAAGAACTTTACCGTAATCATTTGTTGCCAGGCGCTGGCCTGTTGCTTATTTACAACATTTCTACTCACGTCATCATGTTCCGAAAATGCCAAGAAAAATAATAATCAACAGGAAGAAGAACCCCAAAAAAGAAAGCCGCCGATCATAAAAAAGCCCGCATCCGGTTTTAATGATACAATTATAGTTAGCGTTAAAGCTGCTGTATTCTACAGTCCCGATTCGTTGCAAATGGAAAAAATAAAAGCCGTGAATGAGAAAGCCGTCTTCGACATGCTCACCCACGATTGTCATTACCAGATACAAAATGCCAGGATAGAACTTAAAAAATATTGGCCGCAAATACGTGTTTTTGATGCCACCAGAGCCCGGTACATTTTATTTGTAAAGACTGATGCAAGCAGAATATGTATCGACCTGGATAACAAAAATGACATATGCGGCTTATTTCTTTTCGACACTAAAAAAGATCCGGTTCTTGTTGACATGCCAAATATCGATACCGACTTAGGCTTCTATTTCACTAAATAGATTATTCTGTTATAAGATCAACTGTTTGATCAGACCGTAACTTTTGAAAAGCGGGAGTCTTATTCAGGTAACTATAAAACGAACATTACACGCAGACTTAAATATTCTCACTCCCTATAAATGGTGCTTAGAGATTTAGTTTGAAGTTAGATCGTATCAACAGGCCCGGTGTATACATGAATCCTGCGCACTACAATCTGCACTTTCAACATCTGATTTATATCACAGAAATGCCTGATGGCTCTCATAGAATTCTATTGTAGCCCCTGCTATTTTTACGCAGTTGTATACGCAGATTAATGGTAAAGATTACAAGACTGTGAAAAAAAAATTTTTAAATATTTTTATCTTGACTCATTCGCAAATAAATAAATACTAAAATAACATGAAAACAAAACTCTTATTAACAACAGCTCTCGCTTTTACAGGTATGGCAATTTTTACCATCACAACCGCTTTCCAGCAGAAAAAACCATGGGTGGTTCCCGATAAATATGTAAAGATGAAAAACCCTGTTGCCTCTAACGCCGAATCTCTCAAAAACGGCAAGGAACTTTGGGCACGAAATTGCCAATCCTGCCACGGCAAAACAGGCCATGGTGATGGATCAAAAGCTGCACAATTAAAAACGGAACCTGGTAATTTTTCTTTACCCGATGTACAAAAACAAACGGATGGTGCCTTCTTCTATAAAATATCCGAAGGCAGGGAAGATATGCCAAGCTTCAAGAAAAAAATTCCTGATGAGGAAGATATCTGGGCCCTGGTTGATTACATAAGGACATTAAACAAATAATTCGTCAATCTTCGGAGTAATCATTTTCCTATTAAGAAACAAAAATTATGGACAACGAAAATAAAATGCAGAGCCGTAAAAAATTTATTGGTACAGGTATTACGGCGGCCGCTCTGTTAACCGCATTTAGATTTTTTATACCAGGTAAAAAAACAAAAAAAGCCGGCACGGTAAAAATGCTTACGCAAGATGGTAAACTGGTGGAGGTTGACATAGCGGCTCTTCCGCCAACGAAGAAGAAGATTACCAATAAGGAAATGCAAACCTGGATTAAAAAATAACCAAGTCCAACAACCACATTAAAAATGAATCAAGACAAATCACGCAGAGAATTTCTGGCAGCAGGATTGCTTACTACCCTTGCTGTTGCCTGCAATTCTAAAACGCCTCACTCGCATGACGAAGAGGATATAATTCCCTCGGGTGAAAAAGTGAAATTACTTTCGGTGGATGGTAATATTATCGAAGTGGATAAGGCCTTTCTCAAACCGGTTCCACATATGCCATCGGTAAGTAATGAAGAAGCGAGAAAAGGCATTCCCGGTAAAAAATTTGTAATGGTTATCGATCTATCACGTTGTAAAAATGTGAAGGCCTGCCAGTCCTCGTGTAATCATGCACATCATGTGCAGGATGCCCAAAACTGGATCAAGGTATACCCGATGCAGGATGCAAACATGGAAGCTCCTTACTGGCAACCTACTACCTGCATGCATTGCGATGAACCGCCTTGTGTAAAGGTGTGCCCGGTAGATGCCACTTTTAAACGCCAGGATGGTATTGTATTGATCGATAGTGACCGGTGTATTGGCTGCCGGTTTTGTATGGCAGCATGTCCTTATTCAACCCGTGTTTTTAACTGGGGAGATCCCAACCTCCCGGTAGATATCGCTGACCAGCAGTATAATCCTGAAACCAGTTTACCACAAAAGAAAGGAACGGTTGGCAAATGCGATTTTTGTCCTGACATGACCCGTATGGGAATGTTACCACATTGTGTTTCTGCCTGCCCTAACGGCGTATATTTCTTTGGAGACATGATCGAAGATTCCGTTACTAACGGTTCTGAAACTTTTCGTTTTAGCGACCTCGTTAGAGACAAAGCGGGTTACAGATTGATGGAAGATTTGGGAACTAAACCAAGTGTTTACTATCTACCGCCTGTAAACAGAAATTTTAAATTTGAAGAAGGCCTCGAAAAAGAAGCGCCTGCTGAAAAAAAATCTTAAACTAATAACGTGGAAAATCTGCAAAATTTATCTAAGGAAAAAATCACCAGTGATCTATTGCCACAAAAATTTGGCCGCAGGGGAATGATATGGACTGCCGGCTTGATAGCTATCTGTTGTATTGGCGCTTTCGCTTATATAAAGCAATTAAGAGAAGGTTTGATTGTAACCAACATGGGCGATTATGTATCTTGGGGTATTTATATTTCGAACTTTGTTTTTTTTGTTGCCGTAAGCCTTGTGGGTTCGCTTATCACTGCAATTTTCAGGCTTACCGGGGTACCGTGGCGTACCCCACTAACACGCATAGCCGAAATTATCGCCGTTTCTAACATAACCTTTGCCGCCCTGATTATTATTGTAGATATGGGGCGCCCGGAGAGGTTATATTTTTTGTTCACCCACGGTCGCATCCAGTCTCCTATTTTGTGGGACGTTATCGTTATCACCACCTATTTTTTTCTGAGCTTACTTTTATTATACATTACCCTGATACCTGATGCCCGTTTGATGATCGGCCTTAGAGATAAATTAGGCAAGCCCTTTTCAAAATTATACAGGTGGATGGCTTCGTTTTGGAAAGGCACAGCAGCGCAGGAAAAGATAAGAGACAGAGGCATCACGATACTGTGCATTACCATTGTGCCAGTGGCTTTTTGTATACATACGGTTACGTCATGGTTGTTTGCCACTACTTACCGTCCCGGCTGGGATAGCAGCAATTTTGGCGCTTACTTTGTATCTGGTGCCTTCCTCGTGGGTGCCGGTGCAGTTGTAGTAGCCATGTATGTTTTCCGCCGTGTTTATAAATTGGAAAACTATATCACTCAATTGCATTTCGATAAAATGGGCAAGATAACGGTGATGCTTGCACTGTTATATTTATATTTTAATGTTAACGAGTTTTTAGTACCTGCCTTTAAAATGAAAAAAGAAGAGAAGGATTATTTGAATGGCCTTTTCACCGGCGACTATTCCATAATGTTTTGGTTCGCTATTTTGGTTGGAATGATCATTCCTATCGTGGTATTGATATTCAAAAAAGGAAGAACACCCCGGCCAATGTTTATCGTAGGAGTTATGATAGTGATCGGTGCGTGGTTCAAAAGGTACCTTATTGTAACACCTACTTTATTGCATCCTTTCTTACCAAAATACGATGCACCTGCACGGTTCAGTCATTACTTTCCAAGTTGGGAAGAGTGGGCCATTACAATTGGTTCTATGGCAGGAGTGTTACTCATTATTACTTTTTTCGTGAGAGTGTTTCCGATAATATCAATTTATAAAACACTGGAGGATAAAAATGAAATTACTAAACTGGCTGAAAAACTTGAACAATATGAAAATGTACAGACATCATAAATTTATTATACTCCTCATGTTCCTGTTGGGAACATCATCTGAAACTATAAATGCACAGGATTCTGCGGCAGCATCTCCAACATTACTAAGCATCAATTATTTCCTGCCCGCAAGTCACGTCCCTTATTTGGAAGTAACTACAAAAAAGAAAGTAGGACGAAAATTTGAACCTGTACAAAACATATCGCTGACTATTTATTTTAACGAAGCCGAAGAAAAAAACTTACTCGGCAAGGTAACTACAGACGCGATAGGAAAAGCGAGAATTGGTTTGCCGCCTTCGTTCAAAAATGCATGGGATTCACTTAACGAATTCAAATTTCTTGCACTGTCAGATTCATCTGCCGGACACGAACCTTTGAGCGCCGACATAACCATCAAAAAAGCTATTCTTACCGTTGATACTACTTCTGTAGATGGAGTGAGAACTGTTATTGGCGAATTGAAAGAAAAAAATGGAGATGCCTGGGTTGCGGTTAAAGATATCGACATGAATCTTTCCATAAAACGCATGCTCGGTAATTTATCAGTTGGTGATGAGGCAACGTATACCTCAGATTCTACAGGTGTTTCAAGCGCCGAATTTAAAAGAGATTCAATTCCCGGAGATGAAAAAGGAAACATTACCCTCGTTGCTAAAGTGGATGATAATGACGCCTATGGTACCCTGTTCGCTGAAAAGACGGTAAACTGGGGATCAGCAATTCAACCTCCAAAAGACTTCTTTGCTCAAAGAACGCTATGGTCAACACGTTTCAGAACACCCATATGGTTATTAGTTGTGGCGTATTCTATTGTAATAGGGGTATGGGGAACTATTATTTACCTTGTATTTCAGCTAATAAAAATCAAGAAACTGGGAACAGAAGTTTGAGATAACAGGAGGTAATATCTCTCGTATCGCAATGGCATCCATTTATCGTTTACTACTTTTTCTTAATAGAATACCACAAATATCCCGCTGTTTCTTTAATATAAAAATCCCATGCGGGCAACACTTGTGGATTTGGTATAAGAGATGAGAAACTAAAGCGGCCTCTTCCTTCAAAGTAATTACAGGGAAATGGAGCTGTAACAACTCCGGCATTCTTAAATATAAGTGAGGCTCTTGGTAGGTGATATGCAGAGGTAATTAGCAGGTAAGGCGGACTCAATTGCAACGAGTCGAGAATTTGTTTTGAATAAACCGCGTTGTCGAAAGTGTCATTCGAACGGTCTTCTACAAGAATTACAGAATCCGGAACTCCCATTACGGAAAGTTCATTTTTTGCCCAGGCTCCTTCGCGGAAGTTATTGTCGTCAAATTTTCCATTGCCGCCGCTTATTAAAATGTGTTTTATTATTCCGAGTTTATATAATTTCTCCGCCTGTATAAACCGGTCAGCAGTTGAATTAAAATATCCATTTCCTTCTGCGTCCGGGCTTGCAAATCCGCCTGGAACGATTCCACAACTATAGATAATGTTATTATTAATTGCAACGGGCATCGGCTGCCATTTCTTAGCATACAAGTTTAACAACCATGGATTGCCGAACACAATAAAAATGCATAATGCCGCAATCCTGCATATCCTTTTGTGAGAAGCTTTGCGAAGAAAGAATGCGGCAACAACCAACACAAATACCCAGTTAAGGGGTGATAAAAAAAATGATACGATGCCGGAGGCTAAATGGTGCATAAACTTTTAGAATTTATTTGAAAAGTAATAAATAATAAAAGAAAAAAGATATTATGGCAAGAAGTGTAACACGACCGTAATTTTATTTCGGTCAATATCAATTTTTATAAATCTTGTATACCTTGTGGCATTAAAAAAAACAGGCCTTCCTGTAGAAACAGGCCGACCCTTTACGATTGCTTGATATGAGAAAGTTTAATTGTATTTCCAAGGCTGATTCACAGCTTAAAGCTATTCTTCACAGTTCCGTATTCTTCTCTAACGCTTTTATAAAGCAAAATTACATCCCGATAAAAGTTAAAACTAAACAACTTAGGTTTGGTTATATTATCTCAGAGTGGGTTTGCCTGAATTAAGATTCCATCCTGTATTGGGTTTCAGTAAAAATACGCCATGATGCCCAACCTGTTTTCAGATACTGAAATTTTAATAATCCATTCAAAATTGAGTAGTCCGGTTCTGCTAAAAAAAGACACCGATTTTTGATACTTAACAAATATTTTCATTGAAGCCGGTTTTCCCGGAGTTATTGTAACGGCAGCTGCTCCCCTAAACATAAGAAGATTAGGTTAATTTCTCTATGGCTGAATTTAGCACCAATTCTTAAGTTCATTAAATCGGCTTCCTGATTGGATTTGGCAATTTGTAAATTATCGAAGTGCTACTTGGGAGTATAGCAACTTAGTGTCGCCTGCAGTCAGGCTCGCGAAAGATTTATACAAAGGGTTATTAGTGTATTAGTTTCTTTTCAAGTTCTTCTAACGACACACCTTTTGTTTCAGGCACTTTCGTAAGAACCCAAATTAATTGCAATATCATCATAAAGGCAAAGAATGCAAATATTGGCCACGGATTATTACCGAAAATTCCGCTGTCTTTGTCCAAAAAATAAGGGGTAATTAATGTAATAATTGCCGCGAAAATCCAATGAACACTTGCTCCAAAAGATTGCCCTAATGCCCGGACATTGTTCGGGAATATTTCTGAAATAAAAACCCATATTACGGCGCCTTGACCAACTGCATGAGAAGCTATAAACATTATTAGTGACGAAAGCAGAATAGTATTACTGGCCTGGAATTTAAAACAGATAGCCACCGATACGAGACTTAAAATGTATCCGAGAGAACCTATAATTAGCAATTGTTTTCGTCCAATGCGGTCGATAAAATACAGGCCAACGAATGTGAAAATAAGATTGGTGCCTCCCAACGCAATAGAACTTGCAAGTGAATCTTTTGCAGCAATTCCAGCGCTTTGCAGAATCTGCGGAGCATAATATAATATGAAATTAATTCCAGACCACTGGTTGAAGAATGCAATAAAAAATGCCAGCCATAAAACCCTATTGTATTTCCTGTTAAAAAATAGTTTCTCGTTAGTAAGGCTAGCTTTGATGGTTGCGTTGGCCGCAATAATCACATTAATTTCCTTATCGGGATCATCGGCGCCTATGAGTACCAGTATCTCTCTTGCCCTCTTTAAATTGTTTTTGATCGTAATCAGCCAGCGCGGACTTTCGGGTACTGTAAACACTAATGCTGTGTAAATAATTGAGGGAATTGCCATCACGCCCAGCATCCATCGCCAGTCGTTACTGCCGCCAACTCCTTTAAGTAAATAGTTGGAAAAATATGCAACAAAAATTCCGAATACTATATTAAACTGGTATAAGCCGGCCAGTCTGCCTCTTGTTTTAGCAGTAGATATTTCTGAAATATAAGTGGGGGCCGCAACAGACGAAACTCCAATGCCAATTCCCCCGATAAAACGAAAGAATGAAAATGTATACGGATCGGGAGCAAGTGCTGAACCTATCGCGGAAAAACTAAACAAAATACCTATCCACAGTAATACTTTCTTACGTCCAAACTTTTCAGTAGGAATACCTCCGAAGATGGCGCCTATTACGGTTCCCCACAATGCCATCGACATAATAAAAAAGCCATGAAATAACGGGGAAGTATGCCAGAGTTGTTGAATGGGCTGGTTGGCGCCGGAAATTACAACTGTATCAAATCCGAATATGAAACCGGCGAGCGCCGCAACTATGGACCAAAGCAGCAGTTTGTTTTTATTCATAGCAAGTATCGTTTTATAGTAAAAGGTAAATCAATTTTTATAGTGTTGAACTATGAATTGCAATTTCGTATTATTTCCATTTATATTATCATTTAAGAAAATAAAGGTTTAAATCTATTGGATAAAAAGAAGACAAAAAAAAAGCTACCAGAGGCAGCCTTAATTAATGGGTTATTTTCAAGAGTTCAAAGGTGAAGCACGGCCGGGGTAGATTCAGGTAGTTATTATTTTGACCGTCTAATTAAATAACGGTACCAATTTATCTTTATTGTGGGAAATAGAAATTTATCCAAAAACTCATGAAGCTAATTTTAAATAGTTTTTGGAAATATCGGTAACGCACGAGATTATCTTTAAGAACCATAGTCGCATTTTGACCATTATCTTTAAATAGTTGCGTATAGAATAATCCAGATATGAAAAGACTAAAATTAATCCTTTTTGTTCCTGCTAACTGCGAAGGAGATACGCTAAATTATCGTCAGCTTTTGCCTGATTATGAAACTTTGCACAAATACCCGCCGGCAAGACAAGTCACTTGTTTTATATTCGTTTATGCTAAACAGTTAGTTATTGCTGTGCTGTGTTTAACTGCTAATATATTTTACAAAACTTCTTTTGGCAATGGGTAACAACGTTTCTTCCATTGGGTAAGCCAGGGGAGTCTCTATGTTATATACGGCCGGGTTTGGTAATTGCGGGTAACTTCTGATTAATTCCGCTTTTATATTTTCGGCAGAGTTACTTAAGGAACGTATCCATTGGTTTATAAAATCTGTCCTGATTCCACGATATTTTTCATCATGCTTTTCATATATTGTCAGGTGGTATTGGTAAGCGACAGTTGTGTTAAACCGTCCGTCGCATATAAGCAGGTATCCTTCGTTAGTATCCAGCGGAATAAGGCCCACCGGCTCAATATTTAATTTTGCTTCTACAAATTCATATATTTCAGTTCCATTTTGTATGGTGTTTTTTATTTTCTCTGCCGAATAGTGAACGATGTCTTCCAGTTCCTTCATTAATTCACTGTCTTCTATAATTCTTTCGTATTCCAGTTGTAGCTTTTTCATGTTTACTTCAGTAAGCTGCTTTGGAAAGTGTTCCTGCAAAAACCTGCTGTTTTCCCGGAAGGCTACAATGTTATTGTAATGAAATATAATATCAGCCAGTTGGGGATAAAGTTTGTTTTGGTTGAAATAAGAATTTACGTGTTGAAGGTAGGCGAGCAAGGTATATTTTTTTAGTTCGAAATCAATATAACCTTCAGCAAACCATGTTTCAGATAGGGACTTCATGTTTTATACTTTAGTGATTAATAAATTGAATTTACGAATTTGATCTCATATTTTTAGAACGGCAAATTTTGTCAATTGTTATAACGCCGTTAGCTGAATTTTTTGAAACCATTAATAGTCTTTGAGCGGGGAAAGGTGAAAGTATTCTGTAAATGGGATCAATTATTATCATTAACATCTTAAAAAAAACAAATTAATTGGAACTTATCGTGATGCAGGCGGTTTTTCATTGCAAATTATTGTGGCTGTCGGCAAATGAAATGGTATAGAATTTTAACATCCTCAAATTCAGACTTGTTTATCATTTTCTTTCGGGAGAATTATCTTACCATTTCTGCCCTGTCTTTAACGCATAACATTAAATGATCATTACTATGCACGGGAAGTTTAGTGAGAAAAAAGTTAGTTTAAAGTTAAGTGTTGAGCATAATTATAATAGAAAAATTTCTATTGCAAGTAATGGCCGCTTACTACGCTACAGAATTCTTATAACCATGATATTTGTATGAGTAGAAAATAATGTTTGTTTCGTTTCGCTATTCAATACCTATTTGCAAGAGCCGCTGCTTCCCTTTGAATAACCACCTGACCTAATTAAATCGTGTAAATCCTCAAAGAGTTTACACGATTTTTTTTGGCATTATTGATGGAAATGGTAAAATACTTAATAAGGTATTTTTATGTTTATTGTACAACCTTTGCCAGGGCTGCTTATTATTTCCATAGCACCATTGTATAATTCTATCCGGTGCATCATATTGGAGATGCCAATACCCTTCCTTTTACTTCTCATGTCAAATCCTATTCCATCGTCTTGTGTTTTAATTTCCAGTATCCCGTCTTTTTCAGTTATGGATACCCGCACATTTTTCGCTTTGGAATATTTTACCACATTGTTGATTTGTTCCTGTATAATTCTGTATATGTTCAGTTTGAGATCGTCATTCAGGATCTCGGAAGAAAGTGAATAAGTAAAGGCCGTTTTAATAGGCGAAGTCGCGCTTAAAGTGTCGAGCAGGTCGCTCACCATCTGGTTAAGGTTGATGTTTTTCAGGGGGGTAGCTAACCTGTGGCAAAGCAACCGGATTTCTTCGATAGAACTATCGATTAATTCCATAGGGTACTTAATTAATTGCTTAATCTCGGGCTTATCGTTTCCAATCATGCCAAGGTACAATTTCGTACCCGCCAGTATCTGGTTAACGTTATCATGGAGTTCTTCGCCTAAATGGTTCCGCTCTTTTTCCTGTGCAATTACCATTGCCCTCGTAACTCTTTTTTGCTCCTGTATTTTTTGCATTATTAATTTTTGTTCGATTAATTTCTTTTCAGTTATGTCTTTATTAATCGCCACAAACTGAACCGGTTTCTTGTTACTATCAAGGAAGGGAACTATTGTGGCATCTACCCAATATATTTCTCCATCCTTCGTTCGGTTCCTAACTTCATTTCTCCATATTTTACCAGCTAATATTGTTGCCCACAAATTTTTAACAAAGGCCTTTTCATGGAAAGATGAATTTACGATACGGTGATTTTTACCGATCAACTCGTTGGTGCTGTATTTTGAAATTTTGCAGAAATTGTTATTTACATAAGTTATGATTCCTTTGGAATCAGTGATGGATACAATAGAAGATTCATCAAGGGCAATTTTATAATCGGACAGCTCCTTTAAGGTTTTCTCTAATGCGGTCTCATTCTTTTTTTGTTCGGTGATGTTCAAGTGCATTACTACCACACCTCCCTTTTCTTTTTCGTGTAATGGGGTTACAATTAGTTTGAACCATCTTTCCTCATTCGGTGAATCGCATCGGTATTCGTATTCAAAACTATCGGCAAGTTTATTGAGTACTCTTTTAATGCCGGCAGACACTATTTTCCCATCATGTTTTTCCGTGCCTTTGGTGGCAGCGGTTATGGTTATGTAATTGTCCCCAATACCATAGTCCTTACTGACAAACCCGTTGTTATCTGCAAAATTCCGCCATGCGTCGTTTACTTCAACAATAATTCCACGGCTATCCAGCAAGGCTATGTTGGCGGGAAGTGCATTAAGAATAGTGGACATTCTTTCAGCCAGCGCTTCTTTTTCAAGGAGGTAATTTCGCGAAGCATCTTCAGCATGTTTGCGCAGCGTGATGTCTTTCGAAAAACAAGCCGTACCGATAATTTCCGATTTACTATAAATGGGGTAAAACGATATTTCCGACCAAATTTCCGCATTGTGTTCCACTACGGTAAAAGTTTCGCCCTTGAAAGCCCGTTCGTAATTTTCTTTAAATCGCAGAAATGGATCTCTTTCGAAATCTGTCGTGCCCAGGTTTATTGTGCTATGCAAATTGCTTTTGGGCTTTTTAAAATATCTGCTGAAAGAATCGTTACAGGTTATCAGCTTAAAATTTCTATCCACACTCCATATCAGGTCATCCGTATTATTTATTAATGCCTTAAGATTTTCGCGGTCAAACTCTCTGTCCTGCTGAATTTTTTTCTTTTCCGTTATGTCGTTGCCGTTTACGCAAATCCCCGTCACCTGTTCATTTTCTTTTACCGGCATAATTGAAAACTCCAGCCATTTTACAACGCCGCCGGGGAATAGGTACGAGCGCTCATATTCAAAATTTTCACCTTTTAAAACTTTAGCAATCATTTCTTTAAACTCTTCAATTCTATCCGTTTCTATGAAATCAAAAAGATGATTGCCAACCTGTATTTCTTTTTTGCCAATAAACAGTCCATAACCAGCGGCGATTCTGTTAAGGGCCTTCACCGTGCCATTGTTATCTATCAGCAAAAAACCTTCATTGGTATTTTCAAAAATTGTTTTCAGGTTATTTTCCGATTCAATAATTTTCTTTTCCGCATCCTTTTTTTCCCTTTCTGCCTTCTTCTGTTTTAACGCTGCGTCAATAGCTACGGGCAATCTTACCATCCTGTCTTTAATAATATAATCATCGGCGCCCAGTTTAATGATATCTGCCGCAAATTCTTCCGATGCACTTCCGGTAACCATAATAAATGGAATTGTCAGATTATGTTGTTGCTTTATTTCCAGCGCCTCTTTAGCGCTGAACTGCGGCATGGAATTATCGGAAAGAATCACGTCGGGGCGAAATTCGTCGAGTGCACCTACATAATCTTTTTCCGACATTACGAGCCTGAATTCACAAAACGGGTTTGATTTTTTCAGTAGACGCATAACAATTTCAGCATCGGTCTCACTATCTTCCAGCAACAAGACTTTTAATTGTTCTTTCATTCTGTCATTTATTTTAACACGGGTTCGTTTACAAGCAACCAATAAAACCCAATATTTTTTATAGCATGTGTAAAGGCATCAAAGCTTACGGGTTTCGCGATATAACTATTTGCGCCAAGCTTATAACATTTTTGAATATCGATACTCTCTTTTGAAGAAGTTAAGATTACTACCGGGATATCTTTTGTGGTTGCATTGGTCTTTAATTTTTCGAGCACTTCAATACCACTCACTTTGGGCATATTTATATCAAGTAGTATCACCTTTAACGCACATGAATTATGCCGTTTCTTCTCATATTTATTTTGTGCGAAAATAAAATCGAGCGCCTCTTCCCCGTTTCTTACATGAAACAGATTATTGGCCAAATGACTTCTTTTTAATTCCCTGATTGTCAGTTCTGCATCGTCCATGTTGTCTTCCACGAGTAAAATATCAATTGAATTATAGTCCATAGTTTATCTTTTATTGTTTTAAATACTTTCCAGTTTTTTGCTTTGGTTCATTATCCAGGCGGCCGGTTCAGCAACAGCCAGTAAAGCCCCAAATCTTTTATGGCTTTGGCATAGGCTTCAAATTCTACAGGCTTTACAATATAGCTGTTAACGCCAAGGTTATAACATTTCGTAATATCGGGGCTTTGGTTGGATGAGGTAAGAATAACTACCGGAATGATTTTGGTTCGTTCATCGGCTTTTATTTTTTCCAATACTTCTATTCCGTTCACTTTGGGCATTTGAATATCCAGCAAAATTAATTTCGGTACATTTTGAATTGCCCGAAGCCCGGCAAATTTTCCGGTGGCAAATATAAAATCAAGCGCCTCCTCACCGTCTTTTACATGTAGCAGGTTGTTATGAACCTGGTTCTTTTTCAATTCCCGCATGGCAAGCTCCGCATCGTCTATGTTATCCTCCACCAGTAATACATCAACCAGATTATAATCCATATCATTTATCAGTTTAAAAAATTCGTTTGTTTATTATTCTTTATCAACCGGTAATGAAAAATAGAAAGTAGCACCTTTATTCAGTTCTGCTTCTACCCATACTTCGCCACCGTGTTTGGAAATTATCTTGTCAACAATCGCCAGGCCAATACCCGTGCCTTCAAACTCTTCATTAGTATGTAATCTTTGAAACACTTTGAATAATTTGGCTTTATACTTTTCATCGAAACCAACGCCGTTATCTTTTATGAAAAAAGTAATGCTTCCTTTTTTTTGTATTGAGCCTATTTCAATTTTTGGTTTATCTGCGTTTCCTGAATATTTCTTCGCATTTGAAATAAGATTGATCCAAACCTGCTTTAAGGTATTTGCATCGGCTTTAATAACCGGCAGCGGGCGTAAAATCCATTCAATTCTTTTTCTATCCGGACCAACCTCAGCTATTACATCTTTAACCAGCTTATTTGAATCAACGTTGGTTTTCATAAGTTCCTGGCGCCCCGTCCGGGAGAAAGAAAGCAGGTCGTCAATCAACATTCCCATTCTTGTTGTATTTTTTTTAATGACGTTTGTAATTCTCCGGGCTTCATCATCTAATTTAATTCCGTAATCTTCTTCTAAAATATTAGCAAAGCCAATGATACCTCTCAGCGGCGCTCTCAGGTCGTGCGATATTGAATAAGAAAATGCCTCCATTTCTTCAGTAGATTTTTTCAGCTGTTCTGTTCGTTTTAATACACGCTCCTCCAGTTCTGAATTTAATTTTTTAATTTCTTCGGCAGCACCTTTGCGCTCGGTTATATCCTTAAAATAAACCGACAACCCATTTCCAGAGGGATACGCACTTACCTCATACCATTTATTTAGAGGTGCATAGTAATCTTCAAAATGAACGACCTGGCCGGTTGCCATCGCCTCGTGATATTTTTTGTATGATACTGACTCAATACTATCTGAGAATATTTCCCATAAATTGTTACCTACTATACTTTCTTTAGGCACACTTAAATCTTTTTCTGCAATTCGGTTCCAATAGGTAACCTTCCAGTTTTTATCGACTGCAAAAAACGCATCGCCGATACTTTCAAGAATCGTATTTTTTTCCTCCATCGTCTTTACTACTACCTGGGTTCTTTCCTTAACCTTTTGCTCCAGTTCCGAATTCAATTTTATTAGTGCATCCTCTGCATTTTTTCTTTTTGTAATATCTCTTACAATGGTAAGATTACCTGCTATCTTTCCTTCCGCATCTTTTAAATGAGAGACGGTTGCCAGCACCTTTACAGGCTTTCCAGCTTTTGTGTGGTAAATGAGTTCTCCTTCCCAATAATCCTTGTCATTAAAAGAGATCAATATTTCCTCACTTGTTTCGTTAGGATAAATTGCATTTAAAATGTCATTCGTTTTTTTTCCAATTGCCTCTTCACTTTTCCATTCAAATAATTCTTCAGCCGGTGTATTCCACCTTGTAATATTAAAATCTGTATCGGTGGAAATGACGGGGTCCTTTATATTGTCGGCAATGCTGGCCAAAAAACGATTACGTTCATCAACTTTTCTTTTTTCCGAAATGTCCCTGGTTACTTTTGCAAAGCCATACAATTTGCCATCATCATCTATGAGGGATGTGAAAACTACGTCAGCAAAAAACGTACTACCGTCTTTGCGTACCCGCAATCCTTCTGTTTCAAAGTGACCTTTTTGCAATGTCAACTGAAGATTCTTTTCCGGCTCGCCGGCTTCCTTTTGCTCATCAGTATAAAATATACTAAAATGTTGACCAATAATTTCGTCAGCGGTATACCCTTTTATTTGTTCTGCCCCGGTGTTCCAGCTAGCTACATGGCCCGCTTTGTCCAGCAGAAAAATAGCATAATCTTTTACACTGCTGACTAATAATTGAAAATCCTTTTTAGCAATTTTAAGTTTCTCCTCTTCTTTTTTACGCAAAGTAATGTCGCGTATAGAAGCACTCACGAGCGCACCATCGTCTTTGTGAATGGGTGATAAACTGATCTCTACCGGAAATGTGCTTCCATCTTTTCTTACAGCAAACAATTCCAGGCCGGAACCCATTGATCTTACTTTCGGATCTTTAGAATATTGGGCCCGGTAATCCTCGTGTTTGCCACGTAACCCGACTGGTACCAATAATTCTACCGATCTACCGCTTAATTCCTCTTTGGTATACCCAAAAAGTTTTTCCGTTTGCCGGTTTATCAAAACGATCTCACCTTTTGCATCAACAATAACCATTGCATCGGGGGCCGCTTCCAGTAAACCCTTGAATTTTTCTTCTGATCGTTTCCTCAGTTCTATTTCCGCTTCAAGTGCTTTCTGCGAACGCATTGAAAATAGTAACGGAAGATTTTTAACCAGGTAAAAAACAGTAACCCAACTGATGACACCAGTTATGAAAAGTACAAGAGCGTTTAACCGGTAAAGCGGAAACCAGAAAGCTATAGCATCTAACAAATGAGTAGCACCACAGGCAAGGATAAACGCTGCAAAAAGAAAATATAACCGTACAAAGCGAATGCCCTGTTTTTTTGATATGTACCGGAGAATAACGGCCGGTATCGCAAAGTAGGCCGACCATATCAAAAGGTCGCTAACGATATACAACCACCCGTGAAAAGAAGTCCACTGGCCGCAATGCCAGCGGGGCGGCCAGTCTGCGGTATCAAATAACTTGCTAAAAAATTCGCTCACTTCGTTCATTATAACAATTACTTACCTAAAGTGTTTAAGTTCCCTTTATCACAACTATACACGCTCAATATAAAGAATGTTTATTATCAGCAATTTTTCTTAAAGTTTTCATCAGTTTATTTTCTGTTTCTTTTCGCTCAGTTACATCATGCACATTTACGACAAGCGCTTTAATATATTTATTTGACAGAAGGTTGATAACAGTACCTTCCAGCCAAAGATATTTTTCATTTTTATGCTGGTTACGAAATAATAAATTGAATATTTTTCCCGGGTGCATGATAGCCATATCCAATAGATCTTTCACGAAATCCATGTCGTCGGGATGCACGTTTACGAACATGTCTTCGTTTATTATTTCTTTATCGCCCCAACCGGTTAACCGTTCTGACGAAGGACTGCAATAAATAGTTTTTAAACGTTCATCTAGCATTAAAAAAATATCATTACTGTTTTCAATGAGCGTGCGGAATCGCATTTCGCTCTCATAAATGTATTTCGTACGTTCTTTAACTCTTAGCTCTAATTCCTGGTTAAATTTTAAAATGGCTTCCTCCGCTTTTTTCCTTTCGGTAATATTTTGCGCTATAACCATATTGCCGGCAATAATTCCATCACTATCCTTAAGCTGTAGCTGTGTAGCCAACACGTATATGGGTTGATGGGCTTTGGTATAATAAACCAATTCACCTTTCCAACTGCCGTTTTTTTGCAGCGATATTAATATTTCTGTCCGCGATTCGTTGGGATAATAAACATTCAAAACACTGTCAATGTTTTTACCGGTTACTTCCGCGCTTTTCCATCCAAATAATTTTTCCGCTGCGTCATTCCACCTGGTAATGAGTGCATCATTATCAGATGAAATGACAGGATCGTGGATGTTTTTTTCGATGGTTGCCATGTAGTGGAGGTCTTCCATAGTTTGTCGCTTCTCTGTTATGTCCCATGTTACCGTTGCATAGCCATACAGATTTTGATTGTCATCAAAGAGCGGGGTAAATACAACATTTGCGTAAAACATTGAACCGTTTTTACATACCCGTAAACCTTGTGATTCAAAACGCCCTTGCTTCAATGCCTCCTGCAGGTTGTTCTTTGGTTCGTTATTTTCCACATCGCCCTGGGTATAAAGTACTGCTATGTTCTTCCCGATTATTTCTTCCGTTCTATACCCATTTATTTTTTCAGCACCGCTGTTCCAGGTAATAATATTTCCATTAACATCAAGCATAAAAATGGCATAATCCTTCACGCTGCTTACCAGTAGCTGAAAATATTTTTGCGTTTTTTTAAGACCCTCCACGGCCTTTTTCTGTTCAGTGATATCACGAACAAAAGCAAATATTAAAGACTCATCATTTGCCACAACCTGTGAAAGGTTCACATCTACAGGAATCTGCTCGCCATCTTTTGTTATCCCAAATAGCTCAAGCCCTTCACCGCCTGGTCGCATCTTTGGCGTTTTTTTGTAGTGGGCCCTATTATACGCCTGGTTAATAAAAAAATAAGCAGGTAACAGCTTTTCAATAGGTTTGCCGGCCAGTTCTTCTTTGGTATACTGAAATAGCTTTTCAGATTGCCTGTTAACAAGAACGATTTCACCTTTAAGATTGACTATGATCAAACCATCGGGGACTGCTTCCAGCAACAACTTGAATTTATCTTCGGCATTCTTCAGTTGGATAATTTCGGGTGGCAACATCGTTGGGGGTTTTAATTAGTTCAGGAGTGATTGCGCATCGTAACTCCTCACGGATAAAGATACCCGAAGGATAATTAGAGATTAACTGCGGAAAAACGCAGCTCTTTATCTTTGCTGCAAATACAGGAACAAATATGAAGGTGTTATAGCCAGCACTTTTAATTCGGGGCGATTTGGCTATTTTTATTACGATATGGCATGTCATTGCAAATGAATTTTTAAATTCTTAATTAGTCTTCATCTAATAATCGTCATCGTTTATTTCTTATTATTTGTTTAATTATTCAATCAATATCCTTCCTGGCATGTAAAGCCAATCAACAGCCCGTTAATATATCATTGCGTAATGTTTTCCAATTGAGATAACAGGCTAAAACCCAAAAGATCAATTTTCAAATAAAAATTAAGCTAACAGGTAACAAAAATCACCAGTTGGAAACAAACGTATGTAACGCCTTCTTAAATTTAAGAAATGCACTTTTTAAACGGGGTGGCATGGCGATTAGAGCGCCATTTGTATTCTTTTTAAAGCATTCAATACTAATCTACTACATAATTTAATTTCTGAAGAATATATTATTTTGGCATATATACTAATCTAATTGATATAACTTAATATTTTTCTAATAATTAAATTCGCCACTATTATTAGATTATTCTTTCTAACCTAACGGCACCTGATACCCGAAATATGAATATTTGTGTCGCCCGAAAATTTATTTTCTGCCAAAAAATATTCCGAATCAACCTTCATCAACTGATGAATTAAATTCGTTAAACATAATAATCTTAAAAAACTTCGTCTATACCAATTCTTAAAGGTTAGTAAAAAAAAATTGATGTACTTGCAGTAAATATTCTATTATATTATTATCGAATATGATTTACCATATTGTAAAGAATTTCCTTCTTTATAAAGAACTGTTAGTTACCAGGGGCAACTTGTGGAGAAGGCATCAATTGGCCGCTAAAAATTTTTTAATTTCCGGAAAATAAATGTCGGGCCTGTCGAGCCATCCATAATGCACGCAATGCTCCATAAAAACCAACCTGGAATTTTTTAAAACGTTATGCTCTGTTATTGCGGTTTTTTCTTCGATAATATCCTCCCTTCCCTGGATAATTAATACAGGCCCGTTAAACCGGGCCAATCTGCTGCTACAATCGAATTTTATTTCTCGAAGATCGTGCCATACGAGGTTATTAACGGCAGAATTTCCCTGCGTAAGTCTTTCGGCAATGGTTGAAATATTTTTACGGTCATAAACATAGGCGGGCGCCAGGGCGAAACCACGATGCAGCCTAGCAAAATAAGAGGTATCACCACCACCTATCTTTTTGTTCCAGTATTGCAATGAATCTTTTTCCTGCTCGCTGAGTCTTGCGGTAAGCCGTGTATTTACATAAGACAATAATCCGAGATCAATGCCCCCTGATGACGATAGAATCAGCGCCTTAACATTTCCGGGATAAACGCCTGCATAATAAGACGCAAGCATGCCGCCGAATGAATGGCCAAGGATGATCCATTGTTTTATTTTCAAATATTTTCTCAGGTTCTCAATATCATTTGCCATTAATTGCATGGTAATAGTTGTTGAATCGAGCCTTTGCAAAGTTGACCTGCCCGTTCCACGCTGGTCATAAATAATTACCGTATTATTTTTCGATAGCGATTTAGCCAGGTCAACAAAGCCATCGCTGTTCATGCCCGGGCCACCGTTGATAATCAGTAAAGGTTTGCCCGTACCAAACAATCTGTAATAAATCTGAGTACCACCAGAAGGCACATATCCTTCCGTTTGCGTGTAGGCTTCCCTGCTAAAAATTATGAGGATAATTAATGCCAAAATAAACTTCATCGTTACCTGTGAATTAAATCCCATGATAAATACTTTTCAAAAAGGTAACTGAGAAATCCTAGCTACCCTTTACATTTTATACACTAACTGGATTATTTTTTATAAGCGGCAACAATAACCGATGTTTTTGCCCGGCCGGCGTGGTTGCTTTGTTAGCCGAAAAATAATTGAATTGACAACTGGCATTGAGGTAACCAATTATTTTTTTATCCCCATCCATCAAATTAACCAAGCTTGCTTATTGAATGCATTACCAGAAGGATATATCAGGGAAGCATATCGCCAGGGAAACTTTTGCATAAAAGAATTTCGTAAGTAAATATGCCTTCTTTCACACCGGGGTCCTCATCCATAATTTTTTTCAACGCTTCCTTTTCAATATTAAAAATTCCTACGCCTTTAATATCGTTTTCTTCACGCACCGGGCAAACAACAGACAGCAGCCCCTTGGCACGCAATTCAAAATTCCGTCGCCCATGTTCCCATACAACTTGCATTCGCTCAGGCGTAATCTCTTTTGGTCCAGCTTTTAAAATCATAAGAGAATAAGATTTAGATTTTGTGAGCATGTCTTTCATATACTCATCTGTAATAGCATCCATTTGTATTATTTTTTTATAAAATAACCCGGTGCTTTACCGGAATCACCAACTTCAATCCGGACCATTTTTCATCAACGGCACAAACTTTAATATCCACTAAGCCATTTTTTAATGCAATACTTCGTATAATGTCTTCCGTGACGTCCGTAGCAATTTTTGCCGATTTCTTATACCACGATACCCATATCATTCCTGCCGGCAGTAATTGATTTCTTAAAATGTTGATTTTAGAATCTAACTGTTCGGCGTTATTGCAAAACAAATGAATAAAGTCAACTTTTGTTTGGTCATCTTTTATCATTTTTGTTTGCTTAGGAAAATCTGAAAAGAGTCTCAAATAGTGTTCCGGTGCATTGACAAGTTTTATTTTGAACCCATCTTTTATGCCGAGCTTTTTCGCCAGGGGTGTTCCGGAATATCCTGCGGTCTGCATCATTTGACTTTGTGGAATTTTATTATTTATTTCCTCTAAGCCACTAAGATCAGAAAGAAAACAATTTAGTATACTCAGTGGCTTTGTGGGATTTATCCAAATTTACTTTTTTATTTATTCCATAAAGATCATTGCTTCTTAATTTCCATACTTTTTATTAACCCCTCTTCGATAACGTACAAATGCGTAACCATATCATCAGCTAAAATAGTTCCCTTCTTATCTTTTACTACCTGCCGAACCTCAACTTCGATTTCCCCTTTTGCATTTTCTTTAAATGAAACCGGCTGCACGTTTGGATCCAATTCCTTCCATTGCCTCGTCCAGTAGTCCCGTACTTCATCATGGCCTTCAACATAGCCACCCTCCCACCCGTTTGGCCAGTGAACGTTTGCATCCATTAAAGAAAGTACTGCATCAATATCCCTTACATTGAATGAACAGTACGCCGCCGTAAGAATGTCTTTATATTTTTCCATGGTAAAACACTATTGAGAAGTAAAGGTAAGTCTGCCGGAATTTTTACGGATTTTCTTTCACCGTGTATCACCATACATTTTCCTGAAATAATATTACCTTAGGATATTACGATTGCCGCTTCTAAACAACTAACGATATAAACCTGGTATATGAGATCCATTTATTTTAGAAAGTCCACGCCATATTATTTATTCTCATTTTTTTCATTGATTATCTTTATTAATACGCACGGGCAATCAACCACGGAGTATGACTCTGCTACGTTTAAGCAAATTGAAATTAAGGTTGGTGATGAACCGATGCCGGTTGTTCCAAATAAAATTAAAGATGTATTTATTCCTGTTCCTTTTCAGAACCAGCTATTGCAGGGCTACATCGGAATACGATACAGACAAAACCTGGAGGAACGCCTTTTAAAAATTGACGAGGATGGCATCATGAGTGGTTACTTGCACAGGCCTGGCAATCATCCCTGGATCGGAGAACATGTTGGCAAATATTTGGAAGCTGCCTGCAATACCTGGAGAAATACGCATGATACAGCGCTTAAAAAGCAAATGGACCGAATGATGTACGAACTGATTCACTCGCAGTTAAAAAATGGATACCTCGGTACTTATACG
>NZ_JBMQQG010000037.1:0-3999 GCF_057362405.1 Ginsengibacter sp. | reverse complement strand
TTGTCCATAAACATAGCAACTTCCCAATCCAACTTTCAAATCATCATTGTCCGGATCGAGTTTTAAAGCCCTTTCAAATAGAGACGCTGCTGTCTCCGCTTCCCACGACTTTAGGGCCGCACTATCTTCTCTCCTCATATTCTCTAAAATCAAACGGGCAGCAAAGGTGAGGTTTTTTTCCGAATTATCCAATTTAGCTGCTTCGCTCAAATAATAAGCATAGGGGGGAAATATTCCTACTGAATCTTTCCAAAAATCAGCAAGCACAGTCAATTGCCTGTCAGATTGCTTTTTTACGTCTCCCCGGCTGATGCCATTTTCAATTTTTGAAACATAAATTAGTTGGGATGGAGATAGGTGCTGTTTTTCCTTGGCAATAAACGAGGTGATATCAAATGTCGGGGTAACAAGCCCAGGTGTTACAAAGTCGGGTTTCGGAATTGTTGTTTTTCCAAACAGGAACAGTAAAAGCAAAAATATGCACCCGGCAGCTGCAAGAATAATTCGTTTAATCAATTGTAATATCCAGGGAGATTTTTTGTTCCCGTGCAAAGGTACAACTATTGTGAATTGCGGTTGTGGTTACGCTCCTTTATATCCTGCACAAATTCCTTTGCCGGTTTAAAAGCGGGAATGTAGTGTTCCGGTATTTCTACTGCAATGTTTTTCTTTATGTTTCTACCGATTTTAGCTGCTCTTTTTTTAGTAATAAAACTACCAAATCCTCTTATATAGATATTTTCTCCCTTGGCTAGTGATTCCTTCACTTCCTTAAATAACGTTTCCAATGTAACTAAAACATCCACTTTGGGTATCCCTGTTTTTTCTGAAATTTGGTTGATAATATCTGCTTTTCTCATTTTTTTAAATTGAAATTTGGGTTATTGATTTAAATTCGAAACAAAAAATGTTTTACCAGGTTAGCACACGTTTATTTCCACATTTAAAATCCATTCTTCATTAATTAGGGCACATATTTGCATGAATTATTAGTTACAAATTGATTACACATTTAATATTTAATGAAAAATAAGAAATTTTTTTTTGAATTTTTAATAAAATGGAACAGAAATAAAAATAAAAGGGAAATGCCATGGAAGGGAGAAAAGGATCCTTACAAGATTTGGATTAGCGAAATAATATTACAACAGACACGCGTGCAACAAGGATTAGCGTATTATAATCGCTTCATTGCAGCATGGCCTAATGTAAAAAGCCTTGCCAAAGCCAACGAGCAGGAAGTCTATAAACTGTGGGAAGGATTGGGTTATTACAGCCGTTGCAGAAATTTGATGGCTTCTGCGAGGTATATTAACGATGAGTTGGATGGCAGGTTTCCGGATAGGTACGAAGATATTTTGTCTCTTAAGGGAATCGGAGATTATACAGCTTCTGCGATTGCGTCGTTTGCATTTAACCAGCCGTACGCAGTTGTAGACGGAAATGTTTTTAGGGTTTTGGCAAGATTTTTTGGCATTCACGCTCCTATTGATTCTACCGGCGGTAAAAAATTATTTAAAACCCTTGCCAATAAATTGGTAGACAAAAGTAACCCTGCAGAATATAACCAGGCAATTATGGACTTTGGCGCTATAGTATGCAAACCCCTTCTTCCGTTGTGCTCTGACTGTCCACTTCAAAAAAAGTGTGTTGCCAACCAAAAAAAACTTGTTAGCATTTTGCCTGTAAAAGAAAAAGGAATAAAAACCCGGCAAAGGTTTTTTAATTACCTGGTGGTTGAAACTGGAAATAAAGTCTACGTAAATCAGAGAACTGGAAAAGATATCTGGCAAAACCTGTTTGAGTTTATCCTGATTGAAACGGACCAGATGATACCGGAGGACGAATTCTTAAAAGGCCAATCAGTTGGAAAGTTATTTAATAGAGAAAGTATTAAGATTGACAAAGTTTCCGAAACATACAGGCAAAAACTTACGCATCAAACTATTATCGGAAGGTTTATACACGTCACCCTAAAAAAGGCAGAGCAACCTTTAAAGAAATACACGCCCGTTTCTAAGAATGAACTCAAAAAGCTTGCATTTCCTAAATTTATCACTTCTTACTTGCAGGATTAAAATGTATCTTTAAATTTGTTTTTATCAAATCGCGAACTGAAGAAAATAAGTTTTTTATGAGAGGCGTAAACAGAGTTGTACTAATAGGTAACCTGGGTAAAGACCCTGAAATACAATATCTCGAGGGAAACATTCCTGTAGCAAAATTTCCATTGGCCACAACTGAAACCTATAAAGACAAAACAGGAAAGCTGATTTCTCAAACGGAATGGCACAATGTTGTTTTATGGCGTGGCCTTGCCGAACTGGCACAAAAATACCTTCATAAAAGTAGCCTTGTTTATATTGAGGGCCGCTTAAAAACAAGGCATTGGGAAGACAGGGATCACAATAAGAAAATGGCGACAGAGATTATTGCCGATAACCTTATCATGCTGGACAAGCGTTCAGAAGGCGGGCAACCTGGTTTGGAAGGAGGCCATGAGAATTTACCGGGCAATGATATACCACCCATAGACGATGGAACAGAAAAGCTTCCTTTTTAATTCGGCTGATTATTATATTGAGCCGCATCTTTAACTAAAATTATTTGCTTTGGATTATCATTCGTTTATTCATTACAGTTATACCTTACTTAATTTTCTTGTAATAACTCCTGCTGCCACAACCATACTTTTTTTTACTATTATCATACTTTTCTTACTTTCTTTTATGGTGTCGGGTTCCGAAGTAGCTTTTTTTTCGCTTACAGTTAAGGACATAAATATGCTTAAAACCAGGCAACACCCATCTTATAAGAGAATTATCACCTTGCTTGAAAATCCTAAAACTTTGCTTGCATCAATGCTAATTACAAACAGCCTTGTAAATATTGGGATTATACTTATATCAAACACGCTGATGAATAACTGGATTGATAGCCTCCACTTACAGTTCATTCTTGAATTCACAATTAAAGTTGTTGTTGTTACTGCATTACTGGTTATGTTTTGCGAAGTATTACCAAAAGTATGGGCGACACATCATAAAATATGGTTTGCCGCTACCTCTTCCCTGGTGATAGAAATATTCCACAGTATTTTTTTTCAGATAAGCATCCGCATGGTAAGGCTAAGCGATAGAATTGAAAAAGGCTTTCATTCAGGCTCTTCCCGCATGGATGATACGCAACTGGACTACGCCATTGACCTGCTGCCTGATCACGAAGCAACCAGCGAAGAAAAACAAATTTTAAAAGGTATTAGAAAATTTGGTAACACAACTGTTAAGCAAACAATGCGTACACGTTTGGACGTTAGTGGCATTGAGCTAAATACTTCTTTCCAGGATGTAAAAAATAAGGTGGAAGAAATGCACTACTCACGGTTACCTGTTTATAAAAATAACCTGGATGAAATTGTCGGTATTCTTCATACAAAAGATTTATTACCCCATCTCGATGAGGAAATATATGACTGGCATACTCTGATGCGTCCTGTATTTTATGTTCATGAACAAAAATTAATTGAAGATCTCTTGCAGGATTTTCGGAATAAGCGGATCCATTTTGCAGTTGTTGTAGATGAATTTGGCGGAACCTCTGGTATTGTAACACTCGAAGATGTGATGGAAGAGATTATCGGAGACATACAGGATGAATTTGACGATGAACAAAGTGCCAATAAAAAATTAGACGACTTCAATTATATATTTGAAGGAAAAACTATGATCAACGATGTATGCAAGGCTCTTCATATTCCTATTAATACTTTTGATAAAATTCGTGGCGATAGCGATTCTCTTGCCGGTCTTGTGCTTGAAATTGCCGGTGAGTTTCCCCAGGTAAACGAAAATATTGTTGCTGGTGATTTTACATTTATACCCCTTGTTATCAATAAGAACAGAATTGAAAGAGTAAAACTTACATTGAAAAAAAATGAAAATGCACAAACCGTTTAAGGCAAGAAATACTTTTTCAATGCTATTAGTTTTAATGATTCTT
>NZ_JBMQQG010000036.1:0-8291 GCF_057362405.1 Ginsengibacter sp. | reverse complement strand
TTACATCCCTGGCATGGCGCCCACTATGGAGTGGAAGCTCCGCACCTGGTAAATGCCCTTATCGAAATACCGGAAGGCTCTAAATCAAAATATGAAATTGATAAAAAAACCGGGTTGCTAAAATTAGACCGTGTAATATATTCGTCATTCCACTATCCCGTTAATTATGGATTCATTCCGCAAACGCTTGGACAGGATGAGGATCCATTGGACATTTTGGTGATGTGTTCAGAATCCATACAACCGTTATGTTTGGTAGAGGCTTATGTTATAGGGAATATGCAAATGATAGACGGCGGTTTAATCGATGACAAAATTATAGCCGTTGCTGCAAAAGATCCCGGTGTTAATTACATAAAGACTATGTATGATGTACCGCAACATTTTATAAAAGTGCTAAAAAATTATTTTGAGCAATATAAAGTTTTGGAAAATAAAAAAGTGGAGATTAATGATTTTCAAACTAAGGAAAAAGCTTACGAAATTATAAATGAAGCGATAGAATTCTACAAACAAAAATTCCCTGGATAGTCTCTTAAACCTCACAGGTTCTGGAAACCGGTGAGGTTTTAAAAATATCTCTTTATTATCCGCAGCTTATGAGTGCGCTGTTTCGTTTCAAGATTTAAAATTCCCTGCGTATCAATTTTATCAATTCGTACTTTGCCTGATGAATGTATAATTTCATGCTCATTAAGTAAAATGCCCACGTGAATGATATTACCGGCTTCGTTATCAAAAAAAGCGAGGTCGCCACAATGGGCTTCCTGTAGAAAATTTGTCACTGAGCCTTCTTCAGCCTGTTGCCATGCATCCCTTGGCAGCGGTACATTTAAGAATTTATAGGTCATTTGAGCAAAGCCACTGCAATCAATTCCAAACACTGATTTTCCACCCCATAAATAAGAAGTATTTAAGAATCTGAAAGCGACCTGTTTAATAATTTTATTGGTGATTTTCACTTCCTCGGGATTCCATATTTCACCTTTAAAATGAACTGTATTTTTTCTCCAGAAAGCTTTCCCGTTTTTGAAAGCAGATAATGAACTTCCCAAAGGAACAAACATACGGTGCCCGTTATAGTCAACTTCGTTTACCCAACCTGCGGTGAGGTCCTTGTCAATATTCGTATAGTGCTCTTCATCAATTTCAGTTAAATGGCTCAATTGACACCATCCTTCATAACCATCATATTTTAACGAAATTTTTACCCATCCGCCGGTCATCGGGTCATCAATACCTGTTTCAATAATAACAGATTTTTCTCCAAACAATTGCTGTGAAACCATTTCTGATTTATGGGAAGGTTCTGCTCTCAACGGGCTTACGGGAACGCAACAAACAGTGTATTGCATACAGTTTACAAAATGTTTATTTCAGGTGTAAATTATGGAATTTATTTATGTTTACATCTTAATAAGAAAAACACATAGCAGCTTTGAAGTCACGAACCTACAACGATACAGAAGATAGTGAACTGCTGCAAAATTTTTATAAAGACCATGATAATAAATGGCTTGGAATTTTGCTTCCCCGCTATACTATTTTGTTGCTGGGTGTATGCATGAAATACCTAAAAAATGAGGAAGATGCTAAAGACTGTGTGCAGCAGATTTTTATAAAAATTATTAATGAGCTTCATAAATACAAGGTAGACTACTTTAAGAGTTGGATTTACATGATCGCCAAAAATCATTGCCTGATGAAGTTGCGGGAAAAAGGAAAATTTACTGCAGAGCTCAACGAAAAAATGGCGAGTATTCCGGATGAAACCGATGAGAAAATTTCGTTGATGGAAAAAGATGTTCTTTTAAATAAAATGATGGATGCAA
The DNA here is from genome assembly GCF_057362405.1 of Ginsengibacter sp. Lineage (NCBI taxonomy): Bacteria > Pseudomonadati > Bacteroidota > Chitinophagia > Chitinophagales > Chitinophagaceae > Ginsengibacter > Ginsengibacter sp. The sequence continues at coordinate 6,459 of NZ_JBMQQG010000036.1, read as the reverse complement.
TTGAACGGCTAAATACAGAACAAAAGGAATGCGTAAGTTTGTTCTACCTGCAAAAAAAGTCTTACGCTGAAATTGTTGGTATAACCGGATTTACCATGTTGCAGGTAAAAAGCTATATTCAAAATGGCAAAAGAAATCTAAAATTAATTATCGACAACAATTAGTTAAAAGCAAATCATGAAAACAAAAATCGTACATCGCACTTCGTAAATTGTACCTAATGGATGATGAATTATTAAACATATTATCAAATAGCAATAAAGATATCGATAACCAGAAGCTAATGGATTATCTGAGTGATAAATTGTCAAAGGAAGATAAGCATGAATTTGAAAAAAATATGGCAGATTCGGAGATGCTAAGTGATACCGTTGAGGGACTTGAAAAATTCAAAAATAAAAAAGATGTTTTGGCATTAGTGGAACAACTCAATGCCAACCTGAAGAAACAACTTTATAAGAAGAAGGAAAAGAAATTAAAGAGAGAAATTAAAAATCTGAACGGGTTATATTTTACAATTGCAATTATTCTTATAATTATTTTGATTGGGTTTCTTATAATAAAAAAACATTTGGAGAATGAGCAGCCTCCAACAAAAGTCCCCGCTCCGAAAGAATCGGCAAGTATCCTAAAATAGCAGCAGGAAGTCTTTTAAGAAAATAGCATCTGGACATTGCGACTAATTAAGTATTTATACAATAGAAACCTCCAGAATAAATATTATGCAAAAGCTGCAGCTTAAATCTCCCGCACCTCTAATGAAGTTTATTGTTGAAAACCGGCTTTGATTTTTCATTATCAAACCAAGTGTACATAAAAAAATCCCCGGAAATTCCGGGGACAGTTGATCCAAAAAATAATGTTCTGCTTCTGCTTACACTTTAAACTATTTCTTCATCGAGTCTTTCATCATCATGTGATCCATCGGTATCATCTTTCCCTTGTCATCCATCATCATGCCATCCTTGTCAATAGTCATACCTTCAGTCATCATCATTTTTTCACCATTTTTCATTACAACTTCTCCGCTTGGCATTACTTTGCAACTGTCGGTACATGTCATTGTCTGATCCATCAAAACCCATTTCCCACCATTCATAACCATCATTTTTCCATCTTTCATAGTCATAGTTCCTTCAGCAACAGTCGACATCATCGAAGACGACATGGAACCCATAGAGTCCGAACTCATTTTCTTGTCAGTCATTGAAGAATCTGCCGTGGATTCTGTGTTTGAGGAGCCGCTGTTGCAGGATGTAGCAAAGGCTGCGATAGCTACGATAGCAATTAATTTTTTCATTAGATTTTACTTTAAGGTTTTAAAATTTAATTAGTTTAAGGTATGTTTTTTTCTACACAAAAAAAAGCATTTACTTCTTCCTAAAAAAAATTCGAATGGGTATCCCGGTAAAATTAAAATGTTCCCGTAGCTGATTTTCAAGATAATTTTTATAAGGCGTTTTTACATCTTCGGGATAATTACAAAAAAATGCAAATGAAGGAACAACCGTTGGCAATTGGGTCACATATTTTATTTTCAAGGGATGGCCTCTTATAACCGGTGCATGATAAGCTTCGGTAGCTTTCAACATCACATCATTTAATTTGGAAGTGGCTATTTTTTGCTGCCTGTTCTCATAAACTTTAATGGCAGCTTCCATCGATTGGAGTATACGCAGTTTTTCCGTGGCCGATATAAACATGATGGGTACATCTTTAAAGGGAGCCAATTTTTGTTTTAATAATTTTTCATAATCACGGGCGGTATTGGTTTCTTTTTCTACTGCATCCCATTTGTTAACCAGTATCACGATTCCTTTGCCTTTTTTTACACACAAAGAAAAAATATTAAGATCCTGGGCAGTAATTCCATTTTTTGCATCCAGTACAATTAAACATACATCGGCTTCGTCTACGGCTTTAACGGCACGTATTACAGAATAAAATTCCAGGTCCTCATTCACTTTTGTTTTACGTCGTATGCCTGCCGTATCTATTAGAATAAATTCTTTATTAAAAAGATTATAAGTTGTATGAATGGAATCCCTTGTAGTTCCAGCTATATTACTTACAATTGTGCGCTCCTTACCGGTTAAGGCGTTTAGTAAAGATGATTTACCAACGTTAGGTTGTCCGATGATCGCAAATTTTGGCACCTCGGATTTCTCATCCTCTTTCTCGGCAGGAATCGCAGCGCAAACCTCGTCGAGCAATTCACCCGTCCCTGTACCGCTTATTGAAGAAACAAAAAATATATTCTTGAAGCCAAGACTATAAAATTCTGAAGCTTCCAGCATGCGGGCATGATTGTCAACTTTGTTGACAACCAAATAAACCGGCTTTGGCGATTTGCGCAGCAATTCAGCCATTTCCTGGTCGAGGTTGGTAATGCCTGTTGTAACATCAACCATAAAAATAATTGCATTGGCTTCTTCCATCGCAATATGCACCTGCTTACGAATTTCCCTTTCAAACACATCATCACTGTGCGCCACAAAACCACCGGTATCTATCACATTGAACGTTTTACCGATCCATTCCGCAACGCCGTATTGCCTGTCGCGGGTAACGCCGCTAACGTCGTCTACTATCGCTTTGCGCTGCTCCAGCAATCGATTAAAAAAAGTACTCTTACCCACATTAGGCCTTCCCGTTATCGCAATTGTGTATGACATTAAAATGTTATTGAAAATAATTTTTAGAAAATAATTTTTTGTTTACCGGCAATAGTTCTCTGGGCAACTTCGTTGTGTCACTCCCTTGTACTGTTGGTTCTTTGGGCATCTTTTTTTATATCACAAAGGCTATAAAACAAAACGCAAAGTTCGCAAAGTTTTTTCTTAGCGCCCTTTGCGACATCATCGCGTTCTTTGCGATACTTTAACCTCAAAGGTATCGTTTATGAAATTTGCACAGATGCTTTTAGCTTTTTAATATCTTCAAAGAAGCCCGGATATGACTTCTTTACCGCGTCCGCTTCATGAATAATAGTCTGTCCTTTTGCTCCCAAAGCCGCCACAGCACAAGCCATGGCAATTCGGTGATCGTTATGTGAAGAAACTTTTGCTCCCTTAATTTGATTGCCACCTTTAATTAACATTAAATCGTCGTTAATTACTATTTCCACTTTCATCTTTGCAAATTCCGACTGCAGTGTTTTAGCCCGGTCACTTTCTTTATGTGCCAGCCTGTTCACGCCTTTAATTACAGAAGTTCCCTTGCAATAAGCCGCCAACGCCACTAACGGTGGAAACAAATCGGGGGAATGCGTCGCATCAAAATCAAATGACTCCAGTTTATTCCTTGTAACCGTAATTTCTTTTTTATTGATCCGCATTTGAGCGCCGCATGATTCCAAAGCGTTTATTACTCTCTTGTCACCCTGAGCGGAATTCGTGTCGGCGTTTTTTACAGTTACTTCCCCCGTAACTGCGCCGGCAACTAACAGGAAAGCAATATTGCTCCAATCACCTTCCACCGTATATTTTATACTATGGTTATTTACGGTTTTAACGGGAAGTATATCAAATCTTTCGTATCGGTCATTTTCTACTTTAAAACCAAAATGATCCAAAATACCAAGCGTAAGATCAATGTAAGGTTTGCTGGTAAGATTATTTACCCTAATACTAACGGGTACCGTACACGCTTTTGCGTAAGCCATCAATAAGCCCGTTAAAAACTGTGAGCTTAAAGATCCGTCAACTGTAATATTTTTAGGCCTTAAAGGGCCATTCAACACAATCGGTATTTTTCCATTATTTGTTCGTACCTCCACACCTAACTGCGGAAATACATCCTCAAAAAAATCCACCGGCCTTTTTAAGATACTCCCTTCACCTGTAAAGGTGATTTCATGTTTAAATAATGCCGCAAGCGGTGTAAACATCCGTAGCGACAAGCCACTCTCTCCCACGGAAATGATCGAATGTTTGCCGGGATAAGTTGACGAAAAAATGTGATTATTGGAAGTGATGATAACTTGTTTACGAACGGTCTCAACCGTAGCGCCCAGTTTTTGAACAATATTTTTTGCAGCCTGTTCATCGTTGCTGGTACCTGCATTATCTATTATGGTTGTTCCATTATTAATAAGCGCTGCCGCACATGCTCTTTGCATACAACTCTTTGATGGCGGAGCCTGCAGGCTTCCTTTAACTATTGACGGAGAAACGGTAACTATCACTATATACTATTGAAAATGTTATGTAACTGATCGAGCGGCATTGCCTTAATCGATGCAGAGCCTATGGTATCAAGAACAACAAAACTCATGCTGTTGCCTGATTTCTTTTTATCATGTAATAATATTTCCCAGGTTTGTTGTTTATCGGCTGTAAAGGAAACAGGAAGTTCATATTTCACCAGGAGATCCGAAATTCTTTTTGTATCTGCAGTGTCAAAATCATTTATAGCTTCCGAAATCCGACAAGCTGCCATCATGCCGATGCTTATTGCATGACCATGCGGCAAACCACTTGTGTTCTCAATTGCATGCCCGATCGTATGTCCAAAATTGAGCAACTTCCTTTCGCCGGTTTCCTTTTCATCGTTGGCAACTACATTATATTTGATCTCCACGTTTCTTCTAATTATTGCCGCAGTATTTTCCAGCGACGCCTGGAACCTCATGATAGAATGCTGTTCAAGAAACTGAAACATTTCACCGTCCTTTATACAGGCGTGTTTTATTATTTCGGCAAAGCCATTCACCCATTCTCCGTCGGGCAAGGTTTCTAAAAAAGAATAATCGTACAATAAAAATTCAGGGTGATTGATTACGCCAACTAAATTTTTATAAACACCTACGTCAATGCCGTTCTTGCCGCCAATACTTGCATCCACCATAGCTAAGATACTGGTAGGCACAAACGCAAATTTTACTCCACGCATATAAATAGACGCCACAAACCCTGCAATGTCCGTTATAACACCGCCGCCAATTCCAACAATAAAAGTTTGCCGGTCCGCATGTAAACCGATCAACTGATTAATTATTGAATCTACCGTTTGCTGGTTTTTAAACTGCTCTCCCGCTTTTATTACGATACTTTGCCAACCGGAAAATTTTTCAGGATGGGCACCAAACACATTTTCATCAGTGATAAAAATGGTTTTATCTTTTTGAAGTTTGGCTTCAATTAAAGAAAATGCCGCGTCAAAAAAAACATCTATTTTTTTACCCGAAAATTTATATTGCTGAGGCAATATTTCATTACTAATCATTCATTACTTTATTCTGGTGATTGATACTTTCCAGGTGAACAGCATCAAAATATTTGGTGATAAATTCCTGGCTCAATCCCAACTTTTCCCCTTTCTTAAATGCCTTGGCCAGGATATCGTTCCAGCGGTTGGTTTGCAGAATGGTAATATTATTTTCCTTTTTATACTTCCCGATTTTATCGGCAATCTTCATGCGTTGCCCAATCAGTTGCAGCAATTCATCATCTATATGATTGATCTGTTCTCTTAGTTTAGCCAGGGCCGTTAGAAACTCTTTTTCATCTGTATTTTCTGATCTCCATATTAATTCGCCCAACATCTCAGACAAACGCTCCGGGGTTATTTGCTGTTTTGCGTCGCTCCATGCGTTATCCGGATCAATGTGGCTTTCAATCATCAAACCATTAAAATCAAGATCGATACTTTTTTGAGCCACTGATTGCAACATGGTTCTGTTACCACAAATATGTGAAGGATCGCAGATCAATAACATTTCAGGAAACCGGCGTTTCATTTCGATTGGCAAATGCCACATGGGCGCATTACGAAATTCCGTATTACCATAATTTGAAAAGCCGCGATGGATCATTCCCACTTGTTTAACGCCCACCTTTTGTAAACGTTCAATTCCACCACACCATAATTCAAGATCGGGGTTGATAGGATTTTTTATGAGCACAGGAACATCTACACCACGCAATGCATCGCAAACTTCCTGAACGCTAAACGGGTTAACAGTCGTCCTTGCACCTATCCATAACATGTCAACATCAAAATGCAAAGCATCCTCAACATGCTTGGCAGTTGCTACTTCAACTGTAATAGGAAGGCCGGTAATTTTTTTAGCCTGTGCCATCCACGGCAGTCCTTTCATTCCAATACCTTCAAACATTCCGGGCTTGGTACGTGGCTTCCAAATACCTGCACGAAGGATATCTACCTTACCTGTTTTAGCCAGTCGTGTAGCGGTTTCCAGTACTTGCTCTTCTGTTTCTGCGCTGCAGGGCCCGCTTATAATTAAAGGACGCTTTGTCCATTTTTCCTGCATTAAATCTTTCATTGTTGTTGTTTGTGTTTGCATTGTAAATTTATTTTAATAATACTAATGTGCCAGTCCTATTTTTTCCAATTATCTAAACTCATTTCAAATTTTATTTCGCCTTTACCATGTGTACCAACTTCTTTCCATCCATGCATTCTGTAAAATATTTCAGCCCTTGTATTAGGTAATGT